>JBPOHM010000019.1:0-22794 GCA_052035585.1 Bacillota bacterium | reverse complement strand
GTTTATTATATTTGTTATAGTAGCATCAGCACCAATAGCATTATATGATATTTTTTCCTTTAGACTTAAATTGCTTAGTAATTTTTCTTTTATATCCTTTTCGATAGAGGTATGTCTATTTAAGCTCATATATTCATGCAAATCAACAATTAGCTCATTAAAATATTTGAAAAACATACTGCTTATAATAAACTTAATTCTTCTATCAAATAGATTGCCAAGCTTTTTATTATTAATAAACTCATTGACAATACCGTGTTTTACTCCTTCAGATAGAGTATTTAAGCTATCATTTGTAATCAAACGTGAATATAGACTACTATATAAGCTATAATATAAGTCGTCTAAGGTGTTATGAGAAAAGGTGTCAATTAAATTCTTATTTAAAAATACCTTATATGAAGCTTCATATTTTGATAAATATTTTCTTAATAGCTCAGGTTCCTTTAAAAAGCTTGTAATATTATTAAAGTTATCACTAATAATTAAATCTGTTTCATCCATAATTTGATTTAATATCTTATTTGGAGCTAGCTTTAAGAGAGTTAAATTATCAATAATATTTTTGCTTATATAATTTGAGCTTAAATTTAATAATTTATCTTTATTCAAGCTTACTTGGTTCATTAAGCTATCAATTAAGTTCCTGTTTATTATACTTTTTATTGGAGTATCAGCTATACTATTTGAGATATATCTAGCGATAGAGTCTGTGTTGTAGGATATAAGCTCCTTAGCAGAATCTGATAGCTTTTTTGAAAAATACTCCTTATTACTATTAAGGAAATTATATATATAGCTATAATCATCATTAGAAATAGTATTGCTTATATTATTCTTTAGCTGAGTACTTTTACTTTGTACAAGGTCTTGAATTGTCTCTTCATCAATCATAATATTTTCAATTATATTAGCCATATAATCTGCAAAATGCATTTGCTTTTTATGTATTGATTTTTTTCCAATATTCTTGAGAACTGGTATCTTTGCTATTATGCTATTTTCATTTCTGAAGCTAGAGAAGGCATTCATTGCAATAAAATTAGTTGGTAATCCTATGATTGTACCAAGAGCCATACCCTGCCATGAGAAGACATTATTAATTATGGAGCTGCTTAATAGCTTATATGAAGCATAGGATAGAGGTAATCCAACTGCTGCTCCAATAATTCCACCAGTTATATTAATTTTTTTAGTATTAATAGAATTTGTGTCTTTTATATGCGATGCAAATTCAAGATCGTTTAAATTTTCAAAGTGTTTATCTACAGTTTCACGTACATAGCCTTCATTTACTATAGTTATGCATTCCCCAGCAATATTTTTCATAAAATCAGAAAATGAATTATGTATATCGGGAATAGAGCTGAATTTTGTAAGTAGCTTACTTACCCTTATATCTCCAATATCATCAATTAATTTTAAGAAATTCTGTTGTATAAGCTCATTGATTTTTTCGGAAACTAATATATCTGAGCTTTGACTAAATTCACTTAGCTTACTAAATAAGTCAGAAACCATACCTTGATTAGTAAATTCACTTATTTTAGAATTTATTATCTCTATTAGAGCATTTTCATTTTCACTAATGCTATTTAATAAAAGCTTTTTAATTTTATTTGCTTTATTATCTATAAAATCTTTATCTAAAAGCTCAGCTAATTTTTCATTAAAGCTTTTAAAAATATGCTCACTTAGCTTATTTACTATGTCAGTATGAATTTCAGTAGAGTAGTAGGTATTTTGTTTTATGTAATCAATAAAAATATACTTAAATCTATCATTAAATAGCTTAACAAGATCTAAGTTGATAAAATTACTTAAAGGCATGGAAATAATATCATCGATAATAGCTTCTATTGCAATATTATCCATGCTTTTTATATATTTCTTAATAGAATCTGTAAGAATTTCATCATTAAATACTTTCTTGTCTTCAAATCTATTTATAATAGCCTTTGCATCTATTTCTTTAAGCTTATTTGATATTTCTAAATTTATAAAACTTGATATTTTATCTAAATTTTCATTATTTACTTCAGATTCTACAAGTATTCTAACAATTTTGCCATCTTCATTTTTCTTACTGTCAAAATAGGATTTTATTGTAGAAAAAATCTTTGATTTTAGCTCAGGATTACCAGATATAAATTCACCTATTGATTCTTTTATTGTGTTATCTAAATCAGTATTATTATTTCCAATCCATTTTAAAATTGAATAAGCAATATTGTTTATTCTGCTATTTAGACGGTCTTTTATAGCCTTTTCATAATCAACATTATATAAATCTAATAGACTAATGTTACGTTCTATAATATAATCCTTTAAATCATCATACATATCAAATATAGCCTTTTCACCCTTTTCAGAGCTTAAAAAATCTAATAGATTTCCACGAATAAAATAAGCTATATCTTTTGTATTAACATTTATATACGATTTTAATGGTTTTTGTGAGAGCTCATTTTGTACTTGCTTTAATATATTATCTAATTTATTTTGCTTAAGTATTTCATTGATAGATAAATCTATTCTTTCACTGAAGTTGTCCTTTATGATATTGTTAAATTTATGAGCTTCTTTTTCGATATTACTTTTTATTACATCTAATAAGTCCTTTGATATAATATCACTTAATTTAATATCATTTAATTCTTCAATGCTCATATGACTTATGTCGTTTATTATATTGGTATTTTTAATAGTTAAAATAAGATTTTGTAGTAAATTTTTTGATATGTGTTTAGTTTGTTCATCTGTAACAAGCTCAGATAATTTTATATTAGAACCAACATTATTTAAAATATCTCCAATGTTAGTATTTATCAAGTTAATTGCAATATCTCTTAACCCACAGCAGGCATCATAAAAAATAGGGATATCCTTAAGTCTAAGGCTTTTCATATCTCTACATAAAAATTCATTAAAAAAATCCTTTGAAAAATTAGTAAATTCTTCGCTGAAATCATGGTTTTTAAACTTCTCAGATATTTTTTCAGAGCTTAAAATATCCTTTTCCATCATATTGCTAACATTTTTAATAAATTGCTTTTTTGAAACCTTTAATTTGCCACCAATTTTTAAGCTTTTTGAAATAGGATATTCGTTTAGTAGCATGTCCATGACATATTTATTTGTAATATAACCACTAGCTCCAAAGAGGAGTGTGTCAATAATAATATCGTATATCATATCCAACCTCGGATTTTCGAAATATTAAATATAATTATAACACTATTCGACATTAAAATAAATAGGAATTTGATGATTGAGTATAATTTAAAACTCCAATATAAGTCATAAATAAACTTATATTGGAGTTTTGTCTATATTATAATTAATTATTAATAATATTTTTTAGAGTTAAGCATTTCCTGTGAAAGTCTTAAGCCCTCACCGAAGCGTTGGAAATGTATTATTTCACGCTCTCTTAAGAATCTTAATGTGTCTATAACTAGTGGGTCATCAGTGAGTCTCATAAGATTTTCATAAGTTGCTCTAGCTTTTTGTTCAGCAGCCATGTCGTTGTATAAATCTGCTATAACATCACCCTTAGCTTGAGTATATCTAGCTGACCAAGGCACTTCAGCAGAATCTACATAGAATGGGCAATACTCATGGTTTGCATAATATCCATCAAAGCCTGCTGCTATCAATTCTTCTCTAGTTGCACCTTCTATAAGCTTTTTAAACAATGTAGCAATCATTTCCATATGACCAAGTTCTTCTGTTCCAATATCTGTTAGTAATCCCTTTAATTCATTTAATGGCATACAAAATCTCTGGGTTAGATAGTTCATACTAGCACTCATTTCACCGTCAGGACCTCCGTATTGATTTAGTATGTTTCTAGCCATTCTAACATCTCGGTTACTAACTCTAACCGGGTATTGTAGTTTCTTTTCATACATAAACATAAAAAATTACCTTCCTTTCTATACTAAATCTATTCCCAAGGCCATGGACTATTTATATATCTCCAGGTATTTGACATATCAGGTGTGAAGAGGTCCAAAGGTCCGAATTTTTTACTATATTCATTTTTTAACTGATTTAGCTTAGTGCTGTACTCATGATGTCTAATAAGAGCTACTGGGTCATTTGGATGAGTGTCTAAAAAGAGCGCTATATCTAGTGTTGCAAATTGATATTTCATTATTTCTATCATCATAGAATCTCTTTGCTGTGTATTCATAGGAATACTTCTTCTATTCTTATCAAAATTACATGCTGTACAGTTCATTATCGCACCTCTCTTCTTCTCATATTAGTATATGGTGTAACTAAGTCTGGGAACAAAGTACCTGCAATAAATGCATCATCTATATCCATAAAATCAGGCATTACTTGATATGGTACATATCCATATCCAACCATTGGATTTACTGGCATAAATGGTACTAAAGGTTTATATGTGTCGCTAATATTTTTGTTTAATATCATTTATTACTCATTCCTTTCAGTTTTTTATTTTTGCTAATTATTAATTAGCATTAATTACAAAATTAATTATTTTAAGCATCTTAAAAGATGATGACAAAAAATAATAAAATTTTGTAACTATGTAGAGTAATGCCTAATATTAATGTATTCTTTTGTTAAAAAAATGTTCGAAAACAAAAGAAATTTTTATATTTTAATAATTTTTTAGAGATATAAATAAATTTGAAATTTATATTGACAATATGCCTTAATAATGATATTATACAGACAGACACACCCACCCTGTGGGGGTGGTAAAGAAGGAGTGATAATTTTGAATGAAGGAAGAAAAAAGGCTTTACAATCTCTTAAAACTGCTAGAGGACAGATAGATGGAATAATAAAAATGATAGAGGAAGATAGATATTGTATAGATATTTCTAATCAAATTTTTGCATCCTCTTCGTTATTAAAGAAGGCAAATTTGGAAATATTAAAGCAGCATATTAATCACTGTGTATTAGAAGCAGCATGTCATGGAGATGGTACTGAAAAAATAAATGAAATTATACTTATTTTATCAAAAATTCTTGATAAATAACTTGAAAAGAAAGGGATATAATTATATGAAATCACAAAAATTTGATATAAAAGGCATGACCTGCTCCGCCTGCTCTATGGCTGTTGATAAGAGTGTAAATAAGCTTGATGGTATAGAAAATGTTAATGTAAATTTATTAAGCAATAGCATGGTAGTAAAATATGATGAAAATAAGCTTAATGATAATTTGATTATAAAGGCTGTAGAAGATACAGGATATCAAGCTTTTATAGCTGGTAATAAAAAAGTAGCTGGCAGTTCTGCAAATAAGGAAAATGTAGCTGAAATAGAAATGAAGGAAATGAAAAAAAGACTTATCATTTCTATGATATTTACAATACCATTGTTTTATTTATCAATGGGACATATGCTAAAGTGGCCACTTCCATCATTTGTACATGGACATGGCAATACTATGACCTTTGCGTTCTTGCAATTTTTACTTGCACTTCCAGTAGTTATTGTTAATAGTAAGTACTATAAGGTTGGATTTAAGACCTTGTTTAAGGGTTCACCTAATATGGATTCTCTTATAGCTATTGGTACTACAGCAGCTATGGTTTATGGTGTATTTGCAATATTTAAAATTGGATATGGCTTAGGGCATGGCGATGAGCATATGGTAATGCAATATTCAATGGACTTGTATTTTGAATCTGCAGCTGTTGTGCTTGCTCTTATAACTCTAGGAAAATTTTTAGAAGCAAGAGCAAAGGGTAAAACATCTGAGGCAATTAAAAAACTTATTGATTTAGCTCCTAAAACAGCTTTAGTTATTAGAAAAAACATGGAAACTGGTGCTGAAGAGGAATACGAAATAGCAGTAGAAGATTTAGCTATAGGTGACATTGTTTTAGTAAAGCCAGGACAGAGTATACCAACTGATGGAGTAATTATTGAAGGTAGAACATCTATTGACGAATCAATGTTAACAGGTGAAAGCTTACCTGTTGAAAAAAATATTGGTGATAAGGTAATTGGTGCTAGTATAAATAAGTCAGGCTCATTTAGATTTGAAGTTAAAAAGGTTGGTGATGATACAGCCTTAGCTCAAATTATTAAATTAGTTGAAGAAGCTAGTTCATCAAAGGCTCCAATTGCTAAGCTAGCAGATCAAATTAGTAAAATTTTTGTTCCTACTGTAATTGCTATTGCCGTGATTGCAACTGTAACATGGTTGCTTCTAGGTTATTCATTTGAGTTTGCTTTATCTATAGGTATTGCTGTATTGGTTATTTCTTGCCCATGTGCACTAGGTTTAGCAACACCAACAGCTATTATGGTTGGTACAGGCAAAGGAGCAGAAAATGGTATATTAATAAAATCTGCAGAGAGCTTAGAAACAGCCCACACTATAAATACAGTTATAATGGATAAAACAGGTACAATTACTGAAGGTAAACCTCGTGTAACTGATATAGTTATTAGTGGTAAAATTAATAAGGAAAAATTACTTCAATTAGCTGCTTCTGTTGAGAAAAACTCAGAACATCCATTAGCAGATGCTATTGTTAAGGAAGCTGAAAATGAAGGAATTAGCTTGTTAAATATAAGTGATTTTGAAGCTATACATGGTATGGGATTACAAGCTAAAGTTGATGGTATGTTTGTATATATGGGAAATAGAAAGCTAATTGAAAGCAAGAATATTCAATTTGCTTCATTTGAGGAAGAAAGTGAAAGAATTGCTGCAGAAGGAAAAACTCCAATGTTCTTTGCTAATGAAAATGAAGTTTTGGGTATTATAGCAGTAGCAGATGTCGTTAAATCAACAAGCGAGCATGCAATCAAGGAATTCGAAAGAATGGGCATTGAAGTAATAATGCTCACTGGAGATAACAAGAAAACTGCTGAGGCAATAGGTAAGCAAATTAAAGTAAATAAAGTAATTGCAGAGGTTTTACCACAGGATAAGGAAAAGGAAGTAAGAAAGATCCAAGAAACAGGTAAAAAGGTTGCAATGATAGGTGATGGAATAAATGATGCACCAGCACTTGTTAGAGCTGATGTTGGTATAGCAATTGGTGCTGGAACTGATGTAGCTATTGAATCTGCAGATATAGTACTAGTTAAAAATGACCTATTAGATGCGGTAAGAGCTGTTCAACTAAGTAAATCAGTAATTAGAAATATTAAGCAAAACTTATTCTGGGCATTTATATATAACGTAATTGGAATTCCATTGGCAGCAGGAGTATTTTATAGTATTCTTAATTGGAAGCTAAATCCAATGTTTGCAGGAGCTGCAATGAGCTTGAGTAGTGTTTCAGTTGTATCAAATGCATTGAGATTAAAGCTATTTAAAGCAAAATTAAGTGATGAAGTAAATAATGTTAGAAATGAAGATTCATCACAAAATATTAATGTAAATTCTCCACAAGTAAGTGTTATTACATCAGAGCTTGTGGGTAATATAAATAATATGGATAATAAAGAAAATCCAGAAAGGAAGGATAATAATATGATAAAAACATTAAAAGTAGAAGGAATGTCTTGTGGACATTGCAAAGCAAGAGTAGAAAAGGTCGTTAAGGCTATAGACGGAGTAGATAACGCAGAGGTTAACTTAGAAGCAAAAGAAGTTACAATTAATATGTCAAAGGACATAGATGAAGAAGTTTTTGTAAATGCAATAACTGATGCAGGATATGAGGTAGTTAAATAGTCATTATATAAGCCAAGAAATTATATTTTTCTTGGCTTTTTTTTACTATACAAAGAATCCGAAGGATTCTTCCAATGGAAAAAGAAATTATCACGAAGTAGTAATTTCTTTTTACTATACAAAGAATCCGAAGGATTTTTCCTATGTTGACTCATTAAAAAATCTGTGCTATGATTTTTCTAATAATTCTAACTAATTGAAGGGAGCAATACCATATGAATTATCCTGCTCTAATTGTTGATTTAAATAAAATAGAACAAAATACAAAAGCTGTAGTTGAGGAGTGCAAGAAGCATGGTATATCTGTAACTGCTGTTTCAAAATGCTATTTAGCAATTCCTGAGATTGTAGAAGCTCAAATACGTGGCGGAGTTGACATGCTTGCAGATTCAAGGCTAAAAAATTTAAAAAAGCTAGCAAAGTATCCATTAAAGAAAATGCTTATTAGAATCCCAATGATTTCAGAGGTTGATGAGATAGTACAATATGCAGATTATTCCATGAATTCGGAATTAAAAACAATAAAGGCTTTATCAGAAGCAGCAATTAAGCATGGGAAAACACATAAAATAATATTTATGGTTGATATAGGAGACCTAAGAGAGGGTTGCCTTCCAGAAAATGCAATGCCTATTTTAGAAGAAGTAGTAAAACTAAAGGGAGTATTAGTGGATGGAATAGCAGCAAACTTTGGATGTTTTGGTGGAGTAATGCCTGATTATAATAATCTTAGTATACTAGTAAAGCTCGCAAATGATGTTAAAGAAAAGTTTGGAATTGAAGTAAGCTATATAAGTGGAGGAAACTCATTTACATATACATCAATGGTACGTGGAGAATGTCCAAAGGAAATCAACCATTTTAGGTTTGGAGATATATTTTTAACTGGCTATGATGCTAGATTAGAGCAAGTAATACCAGGCGGGCATCGTGATGCAGTTACTTTATTAGCCGAGCTTATAGAAATCTATGACAAGCCATCTAAACCATATGGAAATATAGAAAAGGATGCATTTGGCGTTGTACCTCATTTTGAAGATAGAGGTATTAGAAAAAGAGCTATTTTTGCCGTTGGAAGACAGGATGTACGTTTTGAAGAGCTTGAACCATTAATAAAAGGGATGGAAATATTAGGGGCAAGCAGTGATCATATGATAGTTGATGTAACTGATTGTGAAAAGGAGCTAAATGTTGGAGATATTGTACCTTTTAGATTGATATATGGTGCACTACTTATGGCCTTTAATTCTGATTATGTAGAGAAGGTTTTTGTTAGGTAATAGTAAATTATAAATAAATTAATAAAATAGTATTGCATTATATTGTGTATAGTGTTAATATGTAAATATAGAGAATTAGTATAAATATTAATTCTTATTGGCAAATTTAATAAACTATAATTTTTTGCTAGGGGAGCTTAACGGCTGAGATTTCACCCTCATAACTTGATTCGGTTAGTACCGACGAAAGGAAGCGAGTGAGTTCTCTTTATGCAAATATAAGGAGGCTTTTTTTATGGAAGAAATTCTACAAAACTTTATGGGCTCATTAATTGGGCAGCTTGCAACAATTGCTATAATTGTTGTATTGATGATTCTTGTTGCAATGACAGACAAGAAAAAAATGGATATTAGTATAATGATTAAAACTGCAATACTAATTGCTATTGCTTATGTTCTTAATCAGCTTACAGTAATTAGGATGCCACAAGGTGGTTCTGTAACTCCATTTAGTATGCTATTTATTGTATTAGTAGGATATCTATTTGGACCAAGACAAGGTGTTTTAGCAGGAATAGTATTTGGCTTACTAGACTTATTAATTAAGCCATATGTTATACATCCAGTACAATTATTCTTAGATTATCCTCTAGCCTTTGGAGCATTAGGGCTAGGAGCATTATTGAGAAATCAAAAACATGGTCTTATAAAGACTTATCTGTTAGGTATATTAGGAAGATTTATTATTTCATCAATATCTGGAATTATATTCTTTCTTGATGTAACAAACGGATTATTACCAGGATTAATAACTGCAATTGCTTACAACTTTACTTATATAGCAGCAGAAGGATTCTTTACAGTTATAATTCTATTTATCCCTCAATTAAACAAGCTATTTGATAGATACAAGGTTGAATAAAAAATATAACAAAAAAATACACTTTCGAACTACGAGAGTGTATTTTTTACTAGTTTTTATATTATATAATATGCAATTAACTAAGAAAACTCAAAAAAATATTATTTAATTTATATGTGTCTGAATCTAGAGAGCGAATTTTTCCATTATATTTATTGATAAACTATTTACAATACATTATGATTATTATAAAATAAAGTGATTAATTAAAACGATGGGAGTGTAGTTGTGAAGAAGAATCTAATTAACCCTTTATATTATTTTTTTGGAATATTTTTTATCGCATATTATTTTATTCTCACTGCAAGCTTAGGACCAATTAATTTTAGTAAGAACTTATTGCTTGGCGGAATTCTACTGTGCTTAATAGGTATTGCAAATCAAGTATTTAATAAAAATAATTTCTATAAAAAAGTAGTAAAAGTAATGAAGCCACTCATAATATTTGGATTGATTGTATTTGCAATTACTGAGATAGCAATTGTAGGCTTTTCTTTTCAAAAAAACATGGATAGGGTTGATTATACAATAGTTTTAGGTGCAGGTATTCGTGGCGAGATAATGACTGATACTTTAAAGAGAAGAGTAGATAAGGCTATAGAATATAAAGAACTAAATGATGATTATGGATATATTGTAGTATCTGGCGGACAAGGAGCAGGGGAGAGCATAACAGAAGCAGAGGCTATGAAGAGATACCTAGTTAAAAATAATGTTAATAATGTTTTAATGGAAGAAAATTCAACAGATACATATGAAAATTTATTGTTTTCTAAAGAAGTAATTGAAAAGCATAGTGGTAAGCCTATAAATGAGCTGAAAATAAAGATAATTACTAGTGATTTTCATTTGCTTAGATCTAAAATGCTTTGTATGAAGCTAGGATATAAGGACGTAAGCTTTTGTGGAAGCTCTTATTATACAATATTAATACCTAATTATTATATAAGAGAGTTTGTTGGCTTTTACAAAATGCTTGTATTTGATGTGTTGCTAAGAAATTAAAATAGATAGGATTTACAGTATGAATGATATATATTTTATGAATGAAGCTATAAAGGAAGCTATTAAAGCAAGAGAGCTTATGGAAATTCCTATAGGAGCTGTCATTGTAAAGGATAATGAGATTATAGGTAGAGGATATAATAAAAAGGAAACTGGAAATGATGCTACCTTGCATGCAGAGATTATAGCAATTAAAGAAGCCTGTAAAAATCTCAGTGCTTGGAGACTATTAGACTGTACAATGTATGTAACCTTAGAGCCATGTGCTATGTGTGCTGGAGCCTTAGTTAATGCAAGAATAAAAAGAGTAGTTATTGCAACAAGAGATGAAAAAACAGGAGCCTGTGGGACAGTGTTAAACATAGCTCAAAATGAATCTTTAAATCATCAGATAGAATTAGAATTTGGTGTTTGTGAGGAAGAGTGTAGAGGTATTCTACAGGATTTCTTTAAAGAACTAAGAGATATTAAAAAGAAAAATAAATATGATATCTAAAAAATAACAGAGCTGTTTACACGGCTCTGTTATATATTTTTTTAACGTGGTCTCTTCCTCTATACATTATGAAGAAGACACCAAGTAGGTTTATAAACATTAAAGCTGAAATTATTATACGTTCTGGTAGGAATTCTCCTAAACCACCAGCTATTAATTGACCTATTATACCACCTGTACTACATAGCATTTGGAATACTCCGTTAAAACGTCCTCTCATCTCATCTGGTAAATATGACTGAGTAGCAGAGATTCTTATGTTAAATGATGTAACACTTAATATTCCTATCATGAATGAACAGAAGCACATTATAGGTACTATTAGGTAGTATTGTGCACCTTCTATTATTGCTACTGTTGCATAAACAAACAATGCAATAGTGAACTTTTTATCAGTAGGATATTTAAATTTATAATGTATTAATCCACCCATTAATCGTCCGAATACTCCAAAGCCTGATACTATTGTATATAGTGTTACAGTATCTATTGGAACACTAGAAAACAAATCTGGGTTGTTTTTAAATAATGGCAACACTAGAGTTTGTGAACCACCAGAAGCAAATGTTGTAATCATAAAGTACATTGTTATAGCTAATAAACCCTTTTCAGAGGCTATGTATTTTAAAGCATATTTGAAATCCTCTCTGTACTGCTTAAAATCAAATTTTGTATTTTCTCTTAACTTAATATGCTTTTCGTCATATTTTATCTGCGTTTCAAAAACAGCTGCTATAAAAAATGTAAATGCATTAAATAGGAATAATGGTGCTGCTGTACCGAATTTATTATAAACCATAGCTGCAACCGGTGTCATAAATGCAGCTATTGGATATAGCATACTTGATATCGAGTAGCCTTTTGAGTAATTACCTTCACTAATAAGGTTAGGATACAAGCTTTCATAAGCAATACCGTATATAGCATCTATTGTTCCTACTGTAATTGATAGAATCATTAAAAGTGGATAGGTTAAAAAGTTATTATAAATAGCAAAGAAAATAAATAAATATAGTCCAGCTGATATAAAATCGAAAGTATATATTATCTTTTTCCTAGAAAACCTATCAATATACGGTCCGGCGAATAAAGGCATTATTATCCTTGGAATCATATTGATAACTATAAATAAAGAAAATAAAAATGTAGAATTTGTTAAATCAAGCACTATTAAACCAATCGCAAATCCTGATACAGAGTTACCAAGCATGGATACGACAGTTCCTAGTGTGATTATTGTGAAATCGCGCGTCCATAATTTGTTATTCATTTGAACACATCCCCTCGTCTAATATTTACTTATAAATTTGTCACAAGTTGAATTATAGCATAGAAAAAATAACAAGTCAAGAAAATGTTTGATGTAATTCTAACTTAATGTTAGAGAATTATATTATTAATATGGTGGGCTTTCGACATATTTTTTAATTGCTTTTTAAGCCCTTAGGTATTATAATAGAACTGATATAAATTAAAAATTTAACGTATTAGGCGAGGATAGAGCATGAAAAAAAATATATTAGGAAAAACAGGACTTGAGGTTAGCTGTCTTGGCTTTGGTGGAATACCTATACAAAAATTGTCAGAAAATGAAGCTGTGGAAGTAATAAAGGAGTTAAAAAATCAAGGTATTAATTTTATAGATACTGCAATAGGCTATACAGTAAGTGAAGGCTATATAGGAAAAGCATTGAAGGAAGTAGGTAGAGATAGCTTTTATATAGCAACAAAGGCAATGGGTTATACCTATGATACAATGAAGGCCTTTATTGAACAGAGCCTTAAACAACTTGGTGTTGACTATATAGATCTTTATCAAATACACAATGTAAGTAAGGAAGAGCAATATGCTAATGTAATATCAGAAAATGGTGCATTTAAGGCTCTTATTGAAGCTAAAGAAAAGGGACTTATCAAGCATATTGGAGTTACAAGTCATAATGTATCAATACTTGAGAGATTTTTAGATTACGATATTATTGAAACAGTTCAATTTCCATTTAATATTGTTGAGCAACAGGCTGTAAAGGTATTTGAAAAGGCTAAGGAAAGGAATATTGCTATTATTTCAATGAAACCATTAGCAGGCGGAGCTATACAGGATGCTGAAATTGCTCTTAAATATATTCTTAATTCTGGTTTAGTAACTATTGCTATACCAGGCATGGACAGTGTTGAACAGGTTAGAGAAAACGCTAGAGTTGCAAACAATATTGGTCCTTTAACTGAAGAGGATAATAAGAAAATTAATGCTATAAGAGAAGAATTAGGAAATGATTTTTGTAGAAGATGTGGTTATTGTGGACCATGTCCACAAAAAATTGATATACCAGCCATGTTCTTATTTGAAGGATATGTATCAAGATACAATCTTAAGGATTGGGCTCGTAGTAGATATGATACTCTTGCAGTAAAGGCAGATGCTTGTGTGAAATGTGGAATATGTGAGACAAGATGTCCATATAATCTACCTATAAGGAAAAAGCTAGAGACAGTTGTAGAAGCATTTAATTAATAGAAAGCAGGTGAACGCTATGTCAGAAGCAACAGCAATTAAACCTATTAAAAAGAAGAGATTTAAACCACTTTTGACATTAATTAATATTATATTAATTATTCTATTTTGGATTATTGTTACTTTATTAGGTACTATATTAATGTTCCTTTATGGACCATCTGAATATTATAGAGGTTTATTTGTTACAACAGTTATGGAAACTAGTGCTGCAAAGTTTCTTGCTACTGGTTTTCTAGGTGAAGAGAGAGTAAAGGAAATTTTATCTCAAAATACTGTTATAGCATTTGAGGAAGCAACAAACACTGATTTGATTGAAACACCAGATGAAACAAATACAACTGAGGAAGAGCTAAGCTCTATTATTATTGAGGATGTTTCAGGTAGCACATATAAAGGAAAAATGATGATAGTTAGAGATCCTTCTAGAATCTATGTTGGAGTTACTAATCAGCTAGGTGTAAAAGGAGAAAGAACTGATAGAATGGTAAAAAGAGAAGGTGCTATTGGTGGAGTCAATGGTGGTGGATTTGTTGATATTGGTGGAATGGGTCACGGTGGAGATCCTCTTGGTATTGTAATACAGCATGGTAAGCTAATATCTGGAGGTCTAAATGAAAAACATGAAATTATTGGCTTCAATAATGATAATGTTTTAGTTCTAGGAACATATACTGGTCAAGAAGCTCTAGATATGGGTATAAGAGATGCCTTAAGCTTTGGACCATTTTATATAATTAATGGTGAGGCTGCACCAGTAGTAGGAACAGGTGGGGGCTTAAATCCACGAACTGTTATTGGTCAGAGAAAAGATGGTACAGTATTGCTTCTTGTTATTGATGGAAGACAGTCATCAAGCTTAGGTGCTACCTATAAGGATTGCTTAGAAATAATGCTTAGATATGAAGCATACAATGCAGCAAATTTAGATGGTGGAACTTCTAGTGTTATGGTTTATGAGGATAAAATAATCAATAGTACATTTGCCTTATATGGAGCTAGAGCTGTTCCAACGTCATTTTTGATTAGGAAGTAAAGGAATATATTTTTGTTAGTTTCTTTGGAGAAAATAAAATGAATAAAATTTGTTATAGATGTGATGCTAAAAATGATATGTATGCTACAATTTGTAAGAATTGTGGTTATGATTTATATGAGGAAATAAAGCTTATAAATAAAACTAATAAAAAGAGTAAAGCTCCTTTATTGTATTTAATTTTTGGCTTTATATTACCTTTACTTATTGTGAGTACTTTCTTTGCAGGACTTTATGGTTATTTATATGGCTTTGAAAATTACAATTCAGAAATATTTTTAAATGAATATTTAGAATGGGTAAAGACTGATAACTATAAGGAAATTATGAAATATAATGATATAAAGACAGATAAATTCAATACTGAAAAAGAGTTTATGATGTATCTAAATAGAGAATATGGTGAAAATCATAACAGCACAGTATTGATGAAGGAATCATCTATATCTACAGAAAATGAAGAATATTACAAGGTACAGTTTAACGGTAAGAATATAAAACAATTTAAATTGGTAAAGCATGGAGAAAAGAAATTACATTTCTTTAATGAGTGGAAGGTTGTAAAACCAGAAACAAATGTTTATACAGAAAGTGTAAAAATATTAGCTCCAATTGGAATTAATGTTTATGTAAATGATGTTATGCTTGATGATGAATATCTAAGTCAAGAGGAAGAAATATTAACTCACTATAAGGGAATAAAGGATGAAAATCATAATCATCCAAAGCTAATTGGATATAAGGTAGATAATCTAATGGCTGTATCTTCAGTCTATGCTAAGAGAGAAGATGGTAGGATGTGTGATATTGCTCTTGATAATGATGTATATAAGGTTTCATTAGATTATCCATATACTGACTTAGATGACTTAAAGCAATTTGCAGAGGATTTTGCTAAACAATATGCTTCATTTATAGCTATGGATGCAAAGTTTTCTGAGTTAAAAAAGAATATATACCAAGATACTGAGTTTTATGATACTCTGTATGAGTTTTATAACGGTTGGTATCCTGAGCATGATAGCTTTGGATTTGAGAATGTAAAAACAGATAATATGAAATGGTATGATGAAAATCATGTTTCTGTTCAGGTAAGATTCAATCACTTTGTAATGAGTCCAAAGTATAATAGAAGAGATTATTCAGTTGCATATGAAATATTTTTAGTAAATATTGATGGAAAATGGTTAGTTGCTGAGCTTAAATACATTTAAATAGAATAAAAAATAGAACATTTAATTAATGTTCTATTTTTTATCATAAAGCTCTATAAGCATAAATTAATAGAGCTTTTTAAATACCCATTCTCTTTGTATTTGAAAGCTAATTAAGAATAATACGAAATCAACTAACAATTTAATTATTGTAGTATGTACTATTATCGATGATCTTGATAGGATATATACAAATAGATAGGATAAGCCCATTTGTATAATAGCAAGTATATAGTATTTTGTCATTGTTATTTTTTTATTAGCTGTATTATTAAAGACAACCTTGCTGTTGCTATAATAATTAAATAATGAAGAAAAAATACGTGCAATTAATGTGGATAAGAATATTTTTTCCTTTGGACTAAAGTCATTAAATATTAGCATAAATAAGCTAAATAGCCCTAGGTCAATTATTGTAGATAAACCTCCAACAATACCAAATCTAAACAAATGCTTAAATATTAAGAGATAAATCTTGATTGAATCATGCACTGGATTAAAGTGTGATGACTTATTATCCTCTATATAAATTGTTTGTATTTCTATTTCTTGAAAATTACAATTCTTCTGCTTTGCCTCTATTAGCATGTTAGTTTCATACTCGTATCTCTCACCATCTATATCAAGAAATTCCTTGACAAGATTAGTAGGTATAGCTCTTAGTCCAGTTTGTGTATCATTTATTTTAATGCCGCATAATATTCTAAATACAAATCTTGTAATTTTATTACCAAGCTTGCTTTTTTTAGGTACATTTTCAAGATCGAAATCTCTACTACCTAATATTATATTATTATTGTTTGATGCTAAAGAATTTGCTTCTAAGGTCTTAGCACAATTTACTATATCATCAATATGATGCTGATTATCAGCATCAACTGTAATTAAACCAATATAATTTGGATATGTGTTCAAAAAATAATTAAAGGCTGTCTTTAAAGAACGTCCCTTCCCAAAATTCTTATAATGCTTTAATACAACACATTCCTTATGTTTTTCTATTTGTTCAAAATATTTATTATATTCAGATGAGCTTCCATCATTAACCACTATAATTGTTCTAAAGCCTTTACCTAAAGCTGCTCCTACTACCTCTAAAAGCTTTTCATCTGGATTTAATGAAGGAATAACAATAGCTATATTATGCAATTATTACACCTCTCTTGTAATTTACTTTATATGCTTTATTAATTATACTATAAATTCAAGTTTTAGCAAATAAATTTTGGAAATTATTTTATAATCTAGTAAATAAGCAAGTTTGGCTTTTCTTTTTTTTAGTTGCAAAATACTTGAAAAAATTATATAGTTATAATATACATAGTTTTAAATAACTTTAGTTATATAGTTATCTAAAACATTTTAGAAACGAGGCCTATTATGTTAAAAAAAATACTGAGTGTGATACTAATTTTATTAATTATTTTATCAATAAATATTTATGCAGATAATGCTACAGATACTAAGAGTGCTATAGCGCAAGATATAACACAAAATTGTGATATAAGCTCGAATAGAGCTATAGCAAATATTTTAGATAAAAAGTATTCTGTAGGCACTAATTTTAATGAAAATGATTATATAAAAATCGAAAGTAATCAAAAAATAAAATCAGTTTACATACTCTGGGATATTTTGCCTGCTGAATTTTCTATTAATGATAATTCTGGAAACTTAATATTAAAATTTAATAGTTCTGACAATATATTTTTGCATCAGTTAATAGAAATTAAATCAGATATTACTAATATAAATATTAATGTTGATAAGGGAAGCTGCAAGATAGCAGAGATATACATATTTGGTGAGGGCTATTTACCAAGCTGGGTTCAAACATGGAGAGAACCATATAAAAAGGCTGATATACTATTAATTCCAACGCATGCAGATGATGAGCATTTGTTCTTTGGAGGAACTATGCCATATTATGCAGGGGAGCTAAAGCTAAGAGTACAGGTTGCTTATTTAACTAATCATAAGAATTTTAGATTACATGAGCTGCTAAATGGATTGTGGACAGTAGGTATAAGAGCATATCCAATAATATCAGATTTTAATGACTATTATTCAGAGTCATTAGAGCATGCAAAAACATTATATGATGAAGATAAAATATTGGAATTCCAAGTTGAATTATTGAGAAGATTTAAACCTGAGGTTGTCATAGGACATGATCTAAATGGTGAGTACGGGCATGGTGTTCATATGCTTAATTCACATATCCTAACAAAAGCATTAGAGTTAAGTAATGATAGCTTAGCCTATGTTGATTCTGCCCAAAAATATGGACTATGGAACGTTCCAAAATGCTATTTACATTTATATAATGAAAATAAATTATCTATGAATTGGGACATATCTTTAAGTAATTTTGATGGTAAAACAGCATTTCAGATGGCCGAGATAGGCTTTTCAAAGCATGTATCACAGACAGAGTATTTTAAGGTAGGTAGAAGAGGTGTATTTGATTGTAGAGCATTTGGTCTTTATCGCTCATTAGTTGGTGATGATATAGTAAAGAATGACTTTATGGAAAATATAGAAAGACCTTCTAGAAATACTAATATTTTTTCACTTGATATGAAGAATTAAATGTAATTTTTTCTTGACAAACAAGTTGTCTATATAGTATATTATGCATATACTGTATTAACTGTACTAATACACATAAAATAATTGATGTTTAAGGAAGGATGGTGCAAGAATTGATAAATATTGATTATAATAGTAGTAAAGCTATTTACGAGCAAATATATGATGAAATTTTAAAGTTGATTTTAACAAATGTGTTGAAGCCAGATGATAAGTTGCCTTCCGTTAGAGAACTTGCTTTATTAACAAAAATTAATCCGAATACTATTCAGAAAGCATATAAGAGTTTAGAAAATGATAATTATATCACTACTGTAAAGGGAATAGGAAATTATGTAAAAAGCAACGAAGGTTTGAAGAATGCTCATATAACAAAACAAAAGGAAGCATTAAAAGAAATACTTATTTCATTAAAGAAGCTATCTTTAACAGACGAGGATATAAATAAAATGGTTAGTGAAATACTAAGTACAATATAGGAGGTAAGCATGCTAACAATTAAAGGGCTAAATAAAAATTTCGATAAACTACAAGTTTTAAAGAATATAAATTTAACAGCTAATAAAGGTCAAATTTACGGTCTTGTTGGCTCAAATGGCTGCGGAAAAACAACTCTTCTAAAGCATATAATGAGAATTTTTAAAGCAGATTCAGGTGAAATATTGTGTAATGGAGAATTAATTAATGATAAAACACCAACAACTCAAGAATTTTACTATGTTCAAGATAATCTGTTTTTTCCAAATCAATATACAATAAACGACTTGTATAACTATGAAAAGCTTTATTATAAAAATATATCAAGAGAAAAGTTTGATAACCTAGTAAGCTTTTTCAATGTAGATACTAAAAAAGCATTGAATAAAATGTCTAAGGGACAGAAAAAGCAGGCTGCATTTGTTATGGCCATGGCTACTAACCCAAAGGTTGTTTTGCTTGATGAAATTGTAGATGGACTTGATGCAGTTATAAAAAGAAAATTCTGGAACGTACTTATTCAAGATACAATGGAAAATGAAACTACTGTAATTATATCGTCTCATGACTTAAAAGAGCTTGATAATATCTGTGATAGAGTAGGTATTATGCATGAGGGTGAAATAATTAGAGAGGAAGAGCTTGAAAAGCTTAAAAATGAGCTAAAGAGAGTTCAATTTGCTATAGATAGAGAATTTGAATTACCTAAGGATGATAGCTTTGAAATCGTCAAGACCTTAAAATTAGGAAGTGTTTATATTTGCACTATAAAAGGTGATTCAAATGTATTTAAAAGTTATTTAAACAATAATTACAATGTGCTTTTATTTGATGAGCTACCAATGAATTTAGAAGAAATATTCATTACTGAGCTTGGAGATAAGGGCTATGGAACAGAAATTTATAAGAACAACTCTGATGAACAGTAAAAGGAGGTTCATATGCTGAATTTAGTAATACATTCATTAAAAAGTAAAAAGAATTGGTTTATTTTAAACCTTGTTATAACAGCAATAATTACGATAATTATGCCAACATTGTTTAGAGATAATTATGGATTTTTCTCAATCTTAACAATGTTTATGACATCAGGACTTATTTTAGTAAGTAATTTTAGAGAATTAGCATTCTTGCATGATGATAGAAAGATATCATACTATTTATCAAAGCCTATTAGCATTATGAATAAAATAAATATTGCACTTATTTCAAATGCAGTATTTACAACAGTGGTATTTTTATTAACATTTGCAATAGCAAGCCTTTCTGGAGCTATTTTTACAGCTATAGACCCAAGAAACAGCTTAGAAGCATTTAACTATATGGCATTTGTAGATAATAATCTTGAATTTGCTAAGATTATGTATGCTTGGATTATGATGATAGGATTTATTATTACACTATCATCAGTATTGACAGGAAATGATACAGTTTCAGTATTTGTAACAATATTTAATTATGCTTTACCAACTATATTTCTATTAGTAATTACGTTCATATGTAATATTTTAGATAATACAATAATTGGTATGAGTACAGATGCAATGATACAAGCGGTTATTGATAAGTTCCTACCAATAGAAAAAATTTATTATTTTGATTATATTAATAAAGCTATCGATATAATTTATTTTCTAAGATTGCTTCTATATTTTGCTATATCATATATATTGACTATATTTGCAGTTAAAACTAGAAAAAATGAAAGAACTGGTGACTTCATAGTTCATAACGGATATAAATACTTTATATCAATCTTTGCTTCATTGTTGTTACCAATGTTCGTAACATCAAATATGGGAAGATACAGCTTATTTACAGTAGTTGCTGTGCTTGTGCTTCTTTCAGCCTTATCATACTATATACTTATATCAATACTTGATAGAAGCTTTAGAATGTCAAGGCAATCACTTTTAATTTATATACCGTTTATTATTATCTTTGTAGCTTCAATATTTATTAGCTCTGCTGCTTTAAGCTCTAGAGCATCATTTATTCCAGTTACATCTGATGTAAAGGCAGTGTACATTGGATCTGGTACAAATTATTTGAAGAATACTGAATATCAAGAAATTTATTATAATCAGTGGGAATCTATAATAAAAGCAAGCTATGATGATGTTAAGGACAATGAAAATATAATATTACTAGAAGAAAAGGATAATGTAGAAAAAGTTAAGAATTTACATCAGACACTAATGGATAATAAGCAAGTAGATAATTATGGATATAGAGAGCTTACTATAGTTTACTTCTTAAATAATGGTAAAAAAATTGTAAGATCATATAAAATTCCATATGATTATGCGGATATGGATAACATTGATGAAGTAGTAGATATAGCCCGTGCAGAAGAATTTATTCAGGATAGATTTAGATTATTTATTGATGAAAATTTTGTTGATAATGTGAAATTTTCAAATATATATTCATATAGTGATGGATTACAACATGATTTTAATGATTTAGATTTTAAGAGATTTACACAGCTTTATATGGAAGATTATAGAAGCTTCATAAATAATGATAAAAACAAAGAGCTTCTTCATATAAATATTATAGTTGACATAAATAACTTTGATTATGTTAAAAATAGTTTAGATGAAGATTTTATTGAAAAAGGTCCAAAAAATGAGGAAATATATACATTATTTTTCGAACCTTTAATGGAATTGACCATGAAAAATCTGTCTTATGTACCAATACCTAAGCAATTTGTAAAAACAATAGAATATCTTGATTCTTTAAAATAATAAAAATATAGAGGAGCTCAGTTCCTCTATATTTTCTATATCTCAATTTTTACTAAAGGCTTAATCCACTTTTTAATAAATAGTTTATCATCAATACTAATCAAGTTAGAAACAATATTTTCGATATTTCCTTTTAAATATGAGTTAAGCTGCTTTAACTCCTTATCTACTTCAGCCTCCTCAGCTGATTCATTATTAAGTGTATCAATAAACTTGAAATGAATTTTCTTTCTCTCATTAGTATAGAAATCATCTATATTATCCTTGTGTAATTGCAATGAATTTAATATTTTTTCAATAACACTTACAAAGTCTTCATTTGAGTTATTATCCTTTATTGGAGATGATATTTCTCTTTGTATAAGAGGTAATAAGAGCTGTTCAATATTAAATCTTTGTATATACCAATCTCTATACCAGCTACTCCAATAAATACCGTCGATACCTTCCTTTTCACAGATGTTTTTAAACTTATTTCTAAATTTTAGCTTTAGCATTTTATAATCATCTGCCCAGCTTTTTTCTATATTAATAATAGAGGTTAATACACGTTTGTTTTTTTCAAAATATTCTGCCTTTATAAGCATTGATTTAACAATTTCTATAGTATTTTCAGCCATAAGCTCAAAGCTAACTCTTTCAATTTTCTCTAACTTTGCAAGCTCTGTTATTATGTTATCACCACTATTTATTTCATCAAGCTTAAATTCAATATCATCAGCATTTTTTCTTATAGCCAAAAGCTTTGATTTTACAGTTCTAATATCAAAATCTATTATTCTTTTTAAAAACTCACGTCTATTTCCAAATAATAAATTTTCATCATCAAGCAATTCTGATTCAGGCTCATACTCCTTGAAAACTTCTAGTCTT
>JBPOHM010000280.1:0-12211 GCA_052035585.1 Bacillota bacterium | reverse complement strand
AAAGATTATTTTAATATTTTGTGATATAATAATTATATATTAGCATAGCTAATAAATAATTATTTCTAATGTCTTGCAAGTCATTTATAGACTTTAGCAAGACTATGTTATATAAGTAAAAAATAATTTTATATTGCACTTAGAAAGGAAAATAATTAATGAATAGGTTTAATAATTTCATGTTTGGAAGGTATGGCTCAGATAAGCTTAATATTGCATTACTTGTTACTTCCATAATATTTACGTTGATTTCAAGAATCACAAGAATTGGTATTATATTTTATTTATCCTATATACCTCTATTCCTATGCATTTTCAGAATGTTTTCAAGAAACATCAATAAGAGAGTACAAGAAAACAATAAATTTCTCTTATACTATATGCCTATAGAAAGATGGTTTATTAAAAAGTTTAATATGATAAAAGGCTTAAAGACATACAAGTATTTCAAATGTCCTAATTGTAAGCAAACTGTAAGAGTTCCAAGAGGAAAAGGACGAGTTAATGTAATATGTCCAAAATGCAGCACAAAATTTATTAAAAATACATAAGGGAGTGAACTAGTTTCACTTCTTTTATTTTTTAATTTCTTTAAATTAATACATTTTATATGTCCCTCAAGCATATTTTTTATTATGTTAATATTTTTATAAATATTCTAGAAATCAATAAAAACTACGAGGTCATATGTTAATTATCAATAAAAAGTTTGTATTACTTATAATATTATTTTTTACAATTTTTTCAATTTTAATTTTTTTTGCAGAACCATTATCCATAGCAACAAGCTATTATGCTCCTGTAGAAGAAGAGCTATTTTTCCCTGCCTTTAGTGTTGGTGTTGATGAAAATGATAAGCTTGTAGCACTAACCTTTGACGATGGACCTAATAAAGAGGTTACAACTAAAATATTAGATTATCTTGAAGGAAAAGGAGTTGTAGCAACATTTTTTGTTCTAGGTGTTCATTTAAAGGATAATGAAGATATACTAATAAAAATGGTTGAAACAGGCTGTGAGATAGGAAATCATAGTTACAATCACAAGCAATTCACAGGCATGAAGAGTAATGAAATAAAAAAACAAATTGATTATGTAGATAATTATGTAAAAAAGGTTACAGGCTTTAATATACGATCCGTAAGAACTCCATATGGAGAAATAAATAATAAAATACTAGAATCTGTTAATAGACCAATTATATTATGGAGTATAGATTCTGAAGATTGGATAAAAAAGGATGCAAAGAAAATAGCTGAGCATATAATAAAAAATGTTGAAAATGGTTCAATAATACTATTACATGATATTTTTGATTTTTCTTATGATGCTACAGTCTTAGTTGTAGAAGAGCTACTAGCACAGGGCTATAAATTTGTAACTGTAAGTCAGCTTTTAGGATTAAGAGATAAAAAAACTGATGGCTTAGTTTTTAGAAGTAAGGATATCTATATCAACTAGGGAAAGAACACCTCTAAACAATTCAGATAAAGAAACATTTTATGGAGGTGATGAGAAAGGATATACAGATTATCTAACAAACAAAAAAATCATAATGGTTCTTAGCAACCCAATAAAAAGGCTATCTTGTTGATAAAATCAACTATAGATAGCCTTTTTCCTTATATTTAAAAGTTATTTTCTAACAGCTTCTGCTCCAGCCATCAATGCTTTTTCATTTAGAGGTAATAATTTAGCTTTGTCTTCACCAAATACCTTTAAGAAAGCTTCCATTATTGATTCTTTGCTAACTGGCTTGCATAATTCTAAGTATGCTCCAAGCATTACCATGTTTACTGCTTTTACATTACCTAATTCAGCTGCTATTTTATTTGCATCAACATAATATGCTTCAACATCAGTTCTAGCAACCTTTTTATCTATTAATGAGCTATTTACTACTATTTTTCCACCTGGAACAACATCATTTTCAAATTTATCTAATGAAGGTAAATTAAGAACTAAAGCTGATGTTGCATCATTAGTGATAACAGGAGATCCAACTGGCTTGTCTGAAACTATAACTGAACAGTTTGCAGTACCACCTCTCATTTCAGGACCGTATGATGGTAACCATGAAACTTCTTTGCCTTCTAACATTCCTGCATATGCAAGTATTTTACCGATAGCCATTATTCCTTGGCCACCAAATCCTGCCATTATAACTTTTTCATTCATGTTATTTGTCCCCCTCAAAATCTCTTAAATTTCCTAAAGGATAGTATGGAATCATGTTTTCTTCTAACCACTTTAATGCATTTACAGGTGTTTGTCCCCAGTTAGTTGGACATGTTGATAATACTTCAACTATTGCAAAGCCTTTACCTTGAATTTGACATTCAAATGCTCTCTTTATAGCTTTTTTAGCTTTTCTTATGTTTGCAGGATTATGAACAGAAACACGTTCAACAAATTGTGCTCCATCTATAGTTGCAAGCATTTCTGCCATTTTAATTGGTCTTCCTGAATGCTCTACTGTACGTCCTTCTGGAGCTGTTGTAGCTTTTTGTCCTATTAATGTTGTAGGAGCCATTTGACCACCAGTCATACCATAAATACCGTTATTTACGAATATTGTAGTTATTTTTTCTCCTCTATGAGCTGCATGTACTATTTCAGCTGTACCAATAGATGCTAAGTCTCCATCTCCTTGGTAAGTAAATACTACGTTCTCTGGTCTAACTCTTTTAATTCCTGTTGCAACAGCTGGAGCTCTTCCGTGTGCTGCTTCTGACATATCGCAGTTAAAATAGTTATATGCAAGAACTGAACATCCAACAGGCGCAACACCTATTGCATCTCCTAAAACTCCTAATTCAACTAAAACCTCTGCCACTAATTTATGGATTACTCCATGTGTACATCCTGGACAGTAGTGTGTTTGAACATCTGTCAAACCTTGTGATTTTTCATATACTATTGTCATTATTTTGTACCTCCTGCTATTTTTTCAATATCTACAGCTACGCTTGCAGGAGTTGGAACCATTCCACCAACTCTACCATTGAAGTGTACTGGGAATTTTCCTTCTACTGCTATCTTAACGTCATCTATCATTTGTCCTGTGCTCATTTCAACAGTTAAAATACCTTTACAATTTGGGTTTATCTTTTTAAATTCTTCATAAGGGAAAGGCCATAATGTTATAGGTCTGATTAAACCAACCTTCAATCCCTTAGCTTTGCAATCTTCAATAGCATTTTTAACTATTCTTGCTGTTGTACCATATGCTACACATACTACATCAGCATCTTCTAAACCAAAGCTTTCTACTATAACTTCTTTTTGCTCTATTTCTTTATATCTTCTATCTAGCTTCCAGTTATGATCTTCTAGAGATTGTGGATCTAGATATAGAGAGTTTATAACGTTTGGTTTTCTTTGTCCCTTTGTTCCTGTAGTTGCCCAAGTTTTTTCTTCTAATTCAACATGCTTTGGCTCTTTAAATTCAACAGCCTCCATCATTTGTCCAATCATACCGTCTACTAATACTATAACTGGCATTCTGTATTGATCAGCTTTAACAAATGATTCCATTACATAGTCAACAAGCTCTTGAATACTTGCAGGAGCATAAACTATAGTTCTGTAGTCTCCGTTTCCACCACCACGAGTAGCTTGGAAATAGTCAGATTGACTTGGTTGGATTCCTCCTAGACCAGGACCACCTCTCATTACATTAACTATAACACAAGGAAGCTCTGCTCCAGCACAATAAGTAATACCTTCTTGTTTAAGAGCCATTCCTGGGCTTGATGTACTAGTCATTACTCTAACACCAGCACCTGCTGCACCATAAACCATATTAATTGCAGCAACTTCACTCTCTGCTTGTAAAAATACTCCGCCTACCTTTGGTAGCTCACTTGACATATATTCAGGTAACTCACTTTGTGGAGTTATTGGATATCCAAAGAAATATTTACATCCTGCTTTTATAGCCGCTGCTCCTATAGCTTCATTACCTTTCATTAAAACCTTAGCCATTTAATTTCTCCTCCATTATATTCTTTCTACTTTAATTACAGAATCTGGGCACATAATAGCACAGTTACCACATGCTATACACTCATCCATGTTAACTATATGAGCTGGGTTGTATCCCTTTTTATTTATTTTATCAGCATTTAGACTGATAATCTTTTTAGGACATACAGAAACGCATAGTTCACATCCCTTGCATAAGTCCTCATTAAATGTTACTTTACCTTTAGCCATTATAAACCTCCAAATTTATTATTTAATTTTGTTACTAACTCATCCAATCTTCCCTCATGTACATCTTGATAGGGAATAAATTTTTCTTTATTTCTTCATCTGTAACCTGACTTGCTACACTTTCTATAGCTACCTCATGAGTTATAGGGATACCAGTTAATTCACTAACCTCTCTAGCTAATGCATGGCCTCTCTCTATATCCTCTAGACTAGTGCTCTTTAGAAGGTGCGTAGTGTTTACAAGTCCTGTCACCTTTAAGCTTGCAGTTTTTTCAATAGCTCTTATATAGGTTATTACATCTTCAGCCTTTTGTGTTTCTGGTCTGTTCGCATTAATTACAAATAGCAAGTCATGCTCTACAGAATTTATCAAATGTGAAAATTGTGCTAGTGCCCTTGCTCCAACAGCATCTCCACCAATATCTAAAACTGCTTTTCCAGATTGATTTTTTATGATACCCATAACTTCTGCAGGAATTGCTGGTAAATCTAAGGTAGATGCTTTAATGCTACTATCGCACACATGAACTCCTAATGATTCTAGGAATTCTCTTCTTTCTCTTGAACGAAAATATGTGTTAACTATATCTAAATCTGCAATACTTACCTTTTCATTTGTCTTTTTTAAATCTATTGCTAAATTAACTGAAAATTCTGTCTTTCCACTTCCATAATGACCAGTTACTATTATTAATCTTTTCAATTAAATCCTTCTTTCTAAACTATTCGTAGATTTTCGCTTTTTCTTCGCCTCTTAATACTCTTAATCCACCTTGTACTAGTGCTAAAAGCTCATCTTCTCCTGGATATGTGTACACATTAGCTATAAATCCTACCTTATCAGATATGAATTTAACAAATCCTTTATCATAAGCGATACCACCAGTGATAACAATGCCATCAACCTTACCATCTAATACTACAGCACATTCACCAATTGATTTAGCAACCTGGTATGCCATCGCATCATATACAAGCTTAGCCTTTGCATCTCCAGCCTTAGCCATCTCTTCTACTTTTCTACCATCATTAGTTCCAAGATAAGCACTAAGACCACCGTTTCCTTTAATCATCTTGCCAATTTGCTCTTTAGTGTATTTTCCACTAAAGCAAGCTTTTACTACAGCTCCAATTGGAAGTCCTCCAGAACGCTCAGGTGAGAATGGTCCATCTCCGTCTAATGCATTATTAACATCAACAACTCGTCCCATCTTGTGTGCTCCTACAGAAATTCCACCACCTAAGTGAGCTACTATAAGATTTAATTCATTATATTCTTTACCTAAATCTCTAGCACAACGTCTTGCTACTGCCTTTTGATTTAATGCATGGAATATACTAACTCTTTCAAAGTTTGGATGTCCACTTATTCTTGCTATGTCATCTAACTCATCAACAACAACTGGATCCACTATAAATGATGGCACATTTATTTTTGTTGCTATAGAATTTGCAATCATTCCACCAAGATTTGATGCATGCTCACCTAAAACTCCTACTTTTAAGTCTTCAAGCATTTTTTCATTTATGCTATATGTTCCACCTTCGATAGGCTTTAAAAGTCCACCACGACCAACTACAGCAGATAATGAAGATAATTCTATATTATTCTCCTTAAGAGCATCTAAAATTATATTCATTCTGAATTCATATTGGTCTGTTATTTTTTCAAATCCTGCTAGCTCCTCTGTTTGATGTCTTAATGTTTTTTCAAATATCATGTCTTCATTATCAAAAACAGCTATTTTTGTTGAAGTTGAACCTGGATTTATTACTAATTGTCTTAATATTTGCATATTCTGCTCCTTATATATAATTTTTATATGTTACAAATTAGCATGCAATACTGCAAGTGCTATAGAGTTTAATTTTGCTTCATCTGAATCTGCTCTTGAAGTTAGAACTATAGGAGATCTAGCTCCAAGTATTATACCTGCATTCTTAGAATTTGATAAAAATGCAAGTGATTTATATAATACATTACCTGCTTCTATAGTAGGTACTAATATTATGTCTGCATCACCAGCAACAGGATCATTAATACCCTTGTGCTTAGCAGCTTCTTTTGATATAGCATTATCTAATGCAAATGGTCCTCCAACTAAGCAGCCTGATAATACTCCTGATTTATTCATCTTAACTAATTCATCAGCATCAACAGTTGCAATCATCTTAGGATCAACCTTTTCTTTAGCACATACAACTGCTACCTTTGGCTTTTTTATACTTAGTGAATGAGCTAGAGAAACAATGTTTTCTGTTATTTGTCTCTTTTCATCTAGTGTTGGAGCTAAATTCATTGCAGCATCTGTAACAAATAAAAGCTTGTGGTATTTATCTACTTCAAATACTGCAGCATGGCTTAAAAGATTGCTTGTTCTAAGTCCATATTCTTTATTTAATACTGCTTTTAAAATAATTGATGTATCAACTAAGCCCTTCATTAATATTTTTGCTACACCATCATGTACTAATCTAACTGCTATTTCAGATGCTTTTTGTATATCTACTTCATCAATTATTTCAACATTATCCAACTTTAGTTGTAATTCTTCAGCATATTGTAAAATCTGTTTTTTATCACCCACAAGTATTGGAGTAACTAAGTTTAGCTCCATTGCCATCTTAATAGCTGACAATACCTCCATATCATGTGCTGCTGCAACTGCAATTTTTATATTATTATTAGTTGCAAATTTTAAAATATCTTCAAAATTTCTCACACTAACCTCCTATTGTACCATCATTTAATTATATCAAGTAACATTAAATATATTTATTGCAATTATTATGCCAAAATACAAAAGTGCTGTTTGTTGATTTATCAATGTAAAGATACACAACTTGTCACTGTTTTAAATTGCATGCATAATTTTGCACGCAAAAAATGTCATAGACATCTAAATGCCTATGACAAATCATAATTAATACCATATTTATCTAATTTATAATATAAGCTTCTTATTGATATTCCAAGTTTTTTAGCCGCTTCTGTTTTATTGTTATCCAAGCTGTTTAACACATTTCGTAAATACTCAGCTTCTATCTTAGCAATATAGTTATCTAAGTCTTCTATTTCTTCATGTGAAAGCTCTTTAGAGCTATATGCTACCTCAGCCTTCATATTTTGCTGTGGTAAATTACTCTTCTTAATTATCTGTTCACTAAAGCTTGTGTTAATAATACATCTACCAATATAATTTTCTAATTCTCTAACATTACCTGGCCAGTCATATTCCATTAGCTTCTGAACAGCCTGTTCTTCTATACCTCTTATATTTCTACCATATTCATAATTAAACTTTTTAATAAATTCATTTGCAAGTAATGGTATATCATCTTTTCTTTGTTTTAGTGATGGTATATTTATCGGGAACATATTCAATCTATAGTATAAGTCCTCTCTGAATTTACCATTTCTAACCGCTTGCTCTAAATTAGTATTTGTAGCTGCTATAATTCTTACATCAACAGGAATACTAATTGGACTACCAACTCTGTTAATTTCTTTTTCTTGTAAAACTCTCAAAAGCTTAACTTGAGTATTTAAATTTATCTCAGATATCTCATCTAAGAAAATGGTGCCCTTGTTAGCTTCCTCAAACATACCTTTCTTACCACCCTTTTTGGCTCCTGTAAATGCACCTTCTACATAACCAAAAAGCTCGCTTTCAATAAGTGATTCAGGTAAGGCAGCACAGTTAATTCTAATGAATTGCTTATTCTTTCTATCACTTTGTGCATGTATAGCGTGAGCAAATAATTCCTTTCCGGTTCCACTTTCTCCTCTTAAAAGCACGGTAACAGGAAGCTTGGCTGCTTTTTGTGCTTGAAGCTTTGCCTCTAGAAATACCTTTGATTCACCAACTATATCATCAAAAATATACTTTGCTGATAATTGTCTTATTTTCTTTTTAGCATCCTGAAGCTTATCATTTAGCTTATTAATCTCTGTGACGTCTTTAAGACCTGCCACACTACCAATAAGCTTATTATTAACAATGATTGGTGAAGCCTGAGCAATAACTATTTTACCAGTAGGCCTTAGCTTTAAAGTTACTCCTTCAATAGCAGATTTTGTCTCTAATACCCTTAGATGTACACTTTCACCCTCTGCAACATCATACTGAGCTTCTTTTCCAAGTATCTCCTCAGTATTTATACCAGTAATTTTGGTATAAGCCGGGTTAACCATTATATGCTTTCCCTCATTATTTACAACACTAATAGCATCCTGAGTGCTTAAAAAGATTGCTTCAAGAAGGCTCTTGTACTCCTCTAAATTATTCAAATGATTATCTATTGGTTTAATTTCATTATTATCTTTCATTTGACAAATCTCTATTCTTTAAAATTTTACTTATTCTATAGTAAATTAAAGCTATACTTTATTCTGATACTTCAATTGCCTCTAAGTTTATCCTTATCATTTCAGTATCACTAGTTATACTTTCAACTATTAGATTAGCTGATGTTAAATTTATACTTAAATTAGTGTCTAGAACTCCTTCAACTGCATCAGTCAAATCGGCTATAAGCTCTATGTTTTCTTTTGAAATTGCATTTAATACACTTTCAACCGCTCTTACCTTAACTATTACCTGTTTTGGTTCCTCACTATCAGGAATAGAAACTATAAGGTTATCAGCTTTATTAATATATTTAATTTCAGTATAATCATATACAAATTCCTTTTCTTCAACCTTTTCAATTACAACAATTACATTTAAGGAATCCGGATTATCTGTCAACACAACTCCACTAGGCACCTTTAACTTATAATAACCAACAACATGTGATTCAAGTCCAGTTACATCTATTGGTTCAGTTTCTATATCAGTCACCTTACTTAATATTTCCTTAGGTGCTGCTATTTTTATTGTTCCTATAGCAGGCTTAATCTCTGTTACTCTGTATTCTTCTGCTGGGCTTCCATTAATTACAACATTAATTGGAACTGTTTTAGTTGGATATATATCATAAACAACATCTACCGAATTTTGAGACAATGTAATTAGGCTTATATCTATTTCTTTATCTGTATTATCATATAGCTTTACAGGTCTATTTTGCGTAATAGTTTCTGTCTTCTTATCTATATCTAAAACCGCTTCTACCTTACTAACAGAATTAACTATCGATCTAGGGCCTCTAACAAATATAGAGTCAGGATTTGAGTATTTTCTATGGATGTAATATCCTTCTGCCAAAGCTCCAGTTGATTTTACCGAAACATTTACTTCTACATTTACAACCTGTTCAATATTACATTTTATATATTTTGAAGATATAACCTCTGCCTTCATATCATTAATAGCCTCAACCGTTACAAGTAACGAGTTTATACCTTCAGAAAAATTTGAAAGCATAGTAGCTGTAGCTTTTATATCTTTAGCTTCAAGCTTTGATAAATCATTATTTAGTCCAGTAACCTTAACATCTACAGTGAAGCCATCCTTTCCTTCCATAAGTACATATTCAACATCACCTTTTTTTAATACATCTATATCCTTTATAGTTACAGGAACCTTATAAAAATATTTACTATTTAATGGGTTTTTACCTATCATTACTACAGCCCAAAAGCCTATTGCAGCTATTAAGCATATAACATGAACTATTATTTTATCGTTTTTTATTTTCATAGAAAGCCCCCACCTTATTTTTAAGTTTTGTAAATATTGTTTGTTTCTCTTCGCCAATAAATATCTTAGATAATACCTTTTCTAGCTCTTCGATCTGAATATTTCTATATAATCTACCATCTACAGCATAAGAAATATAACCAGTTTCTTCAGATACAATAAGTCCTAAAGCATCTGATCTTTCAGTCATACCAAGTGCAGCTCTATGTCTAGTTCCTATATCCTTACTAAGTTGATTATTATCTGTTAATGGTAAAAAACATCCAGCAGCAGCTATCTTATAATTTCTTATAATAACTGCTCCATCGTGAAGTGGTGTGTTTGGAATGAAAATATTTATTAAGAGACCACTAGATATTTCAGAGTTTAAGCTTACTCCTGTGTCTATAATTTCATTTAATCCTGTTTTTTGTTCAAATATCATTAAAGCCCCTATTTTCTGTCTTGCTAAAGAAGATACTGCTGTAGTAATCTCTTTAATAATTCTCTGAGCTGCAACATCATCCTTCTCTATGTCAGATAATGGGAATATTGATTTACGACCAATAAATTCCAAAGCTCTTCTAAGCTCAGGTTGAAACAAAATAACTAGTGCAATAAATCCAACCTGTAATGTATTGCTAAGTATAGAATTTAATGCATATAATTCAAACAAACGTGAAAGCTCTGTAATCACAAGAACAAAAAGAATTCCCTTTACAAGCTGCTTAGCACGCATGTTTTTAATTAGCATATAGCCTTGATACAATAAAAAATACACAATTGTAATATCTATTATATTTCTTAAAGAAATGTTTAGAAAAATTAGTTTTAATTGTTCCATCCTGTTTCTCCTATCTAAAGAGATTTTAATATATATTTTTAATTACCACTTTCCAATTTTGACATAGTATCCTTATATGATCTACGCATTCTTGCCTTTATTGATTCTGGGTATTCGTCGCTTTCTAAATATTCCATAACTGGTAGTACCTTATAAGTATAAACACTTTTACCTTCCTGTCTAGCTCTGTATACCCAAGTCGGAGTATAGGAAACATCCTCAATGGTTGTTTTTCCTGTTTCTCCATATTTCTTAATTTTAATATTTAATATAACTCCATCCTCTATTTGAACAGGATCATCTGGTAGTGATTCTTGTCTTTGATTTGAGATGAAATTCCCCATTGAATAAATAACATATACTTTTCTATCATCAACTGTTTTAAATTCAGCCTCTTGAATAACATGTGGGTGACTTCCCAATATTAAGTCAATTCCTTCTGCAAACATAAAATTAGCCCAATCCTTTTGCCCTTGGCTATGAGTTCTTGAATACTCAACTCCCCAGTGAACAATCATTACAATTAAATCAGCACCATTTTCCTTTGCATATGCTACATCTTCTTTTATCTTTGTTCTATCAAGCTTATTCATCATAGCATCTAAGTCTTCAGCTGATAACCAATTATCAAGACCATTTAACATCTCTGTATATGCTAAAAATGCAATTTTTATACCCTTTACATCCTGCATTAATACTCTTGTATCAGGCTTTTCAACATATGTACCTACATGTGCTAATCCTCTTTCATCCATCTTCTCTATTGTTCTGATTACACCTGATTTCTTCATATCAAGAGCATGATTATTAATTGTAGATAACACATCAAATCCTGCATATTTAATAGCATCTAACACCTCATCAGGTGCATTAAATAATGGGTATGCTTGATATCTCTTTTCCTTACCAGCTGTAGTACCTTCAAAATTTGCAACTGCTATATCTGCTGCTTCTATTATTGGTTTAATAGCATCAAAGTAAGGTTTGAAATCATAACTATCTGTTTCTGCTATATAAGCACCATTTATTTGACTTTCATGGTACATAATATCACCAACAGCTGCAAGTGTAATTTCAATATCCTCTTTATTTTCTATAGGTTCAGAATTGTTTCCTGTATTATCGTTGTTATTATTATTTTCATTTTCATTATTTGGCTTTTTCTCATCATTATTGTTGCCTACATTAGAGTCAACATTTGGTATATCATTATTTGAATTATCATCCTTGTTAATAAAAGTCATAACTGCTAAGGAAATTCCTGCAATTATTGCTATTAAAAAAATAAATAAAAATACTCTTCTGATAAAAAATTTTGTCTTTTTCTTCATTCAATTCTACCTCTTATTAATATTTATCAAAAAATACACAATCTATAATAAAAAAAAGATTAGTATTGTTTTTGATGTACAATTAAATTTTCTATTTAACCGTATATTATAATACTAACCTAAATTCATATATTTTGCAATAAAAAATTACATTTTCAAAAGATAATTAATTATTTTTTACAGGTGGTCTAATT
>JBPOHM010000317.1:0-23212 GCA_052035585.1 Bacillota bacterium | reverse complement strand
AATAAACTTATCTCTTGGTAATTCAATATTTACATTCTTTAAATTATGCTCCTTTGCTCCTCTAACTATTATTTTATCCATTTATTGTTTGCTTCTCCTTAATGTAAATTTAACTAAAATTATTACTTTAATATTGTTGATACTACTGGTTTTCCTTCCTTATCTAGCAATACTGTTAATCCACCAGCATAACCATCCTTATGCCAAAGATAATTAATACCTGTTTCTTTGTCCACCCATATTTCTGTTAAAGTCAATACTCCTTGAGAATATACCTTTTCAAATCTTTCAGACTTACTCATAATATTCCTCCATCTATTATACTTTATAAATTTTTACTTAGCTTCTTGATTTCGTCTCTTATCTCAGCAGCACGTTCAAAATTTAATTCCTCAGCAGCTTTATACATTTCTTTTTCTAGGTCTATTAAATATAATCTTAAATCTTCGTATGGTTTATCATCAGTCTTGTACTCTTGAGTATCCTCTGCAGCTGTTGTAGCTTGTATAACATCTCTAACATCCTTTTTAACTGATTGAGGTATAATGCCATGCTTTTTATTATATTCAGATTGAATAGCTCTTCTTCTTTCTGTTTCACTAATAGCTCTTTCCATAGAGCCTGTGATTTTATCTGCATACATTATAACCTTACCATCTACGTTACGAGCAGCTCTACCAATTGTTTGTATAAGTGAAGTTTCAGAACGTAAAAAGCCTTCCTTATCTGCATCTAATATCGCAACTAAGGATACCTCTGGTAAGTCAAGTCCCTCTCTAAGTAGATTGATACCAACTAAAACGTCAAATTCTCCAACTCTTAAATCTCTTATTATTTCCATTCTTTCTAATGTATCTATATCTGAGTGAAGATATTTAACCTTAATTCCAGAATTTCTAAAGTAGAAGGTTAAGTCCTCTGCCATTTTTTTAGTTAAGGTCGTAACTAAAACTCTTTGTCCCTTTTGAACTACCTCTCTAATTTCCCTCATTAAATCATCTATTTGATTTTCAACTGGCCTTACTGATATTAATGGATCTATAAGTCCTGTTGGTCTTATTATTTGCTCAACAATGTTTTGTGCATGCTCCTTCTCGTAAGGTCCTGGTGTTGCACTCACATATATTACTTGATTTATTATTCCCTCAAATTCTTCAAATCTTAAAGGTCTATTATCAAGTGCAGAAGGTAATCTAAATCCATAATCAACAAGTGTCTGTTTTCTTGACCTATCACCATTATACATACCTCTAACTTGAGAGACACTAACATGAGATTCATCTATAAACATTAAAAAATCCTTTGGAAAATAGTCAAGAAGTGTATAAGGTCTTCCACCAGCTGGTACATTGTTTATATGTCTTGTGTAATTTTCAATACCATTGCAATAGCCCATCTCTTCGAGCATTTCAATATCATAATTAGTACGTTGTTCTATTCTCTGTGCTTCTAATAGCTTATTTTCACTTTCAAAATATTTTAATCTTTCCTTTAACTCTTCCTTTATTGTTTCTACTGCCCTTTTTATATTTTCCTCTGTTGTAGCATAGTGTGATGCAGGGAAAATAGATACATGATTTCTTCTGCCTAAAATTTCTCCGGTAATAGTATTTATCTCTGTTATTCTTTCTACCTCATCACCAAAAAACTCTACTCTTAATGCGTTTTCAGAAGATGATGCAGGGAATATCTCCAAAACATCTCCTCTAACTCTAAAGTTTCCACGTGTGAAGGAAATATCATTTCTTTTATATTGTATTTCAACGAGCTTTTTTATTACCTCGTCTCTTTCCTTTTGCATACCTGGTCTTAAGGATATAACCAAGTTTTCATAATCCATAGGACTTCCTAAGCCATAGATACAGGATACACTTGCTACAATAATAACATCTCTTCGTTCAGATAATGCTGCTGTAGCTGAGTGTCTTAGTTTATCTATTTCATCATTTACAGATGAATCCTTTTCAATAAAGGTATCACTGCTTGGCACATATGCCTCAGGCTGATAATAGTCATAGTAAGATACAAAATATTCAACTGCATTTTCAGGAAATATCTCTTTAAACTCAGAATATAGCTGACCTGCAAGTGTTTTATTATGTGCTAAAACCAATGTAGGTTTTTGTACCTTTTCAATTATATTTGCCATAGTAAAGGTCTTACCAGTTCCAGTTGCTCCGAGTAAAACCTGATGCTTATAGCCTTTATTAATCCCTTCTACCAACTTTTCAATTGCTTCAGGCTGGTCACCACTAGGCTTATATTGTGAATGTATTTTAAACATGGTTTCCTCCGTTCTAATACATATTCAAAACAAATGTTCGCTTTCATTATATATCTTTAGTATATGCAAGTCAAGATAATAATAAAATAATATAGAATATTTTTTCATAAAAAGCATGTTAAAAAGATATTGTATCAAATATTTTTTATAATCACAATAGTAAAAAAATATAGTAAAAGTAATTTATTACTTCATAATAATTTAGTTTCCATTTAAAGAATCCTCCTGATTCTTAGCTACAAAAAAAAGATTTGGCTTAATACCAAATCTTTTTGTATTTATAATTATTGAATTACTGTTCCGCTTCTTCCTTCTAAAGCATCTACGGCTTTGTAAAGAGAAGTTATTATAGCCTTTCTATTAGGCTTAGATTGAGCAAACTTAACTGCTGCTTGAACCTTTGGAAGCATACTTCCTGGAGCGAAGTGTCCTTCTTCCATGTACTTAATTGCTTCTTCTACTGTTAATGTAGATAAGTTTTGTTGATTTGGTTTGTTAAAGTTAATAGCAACTTGCTCAACCTCTGTCAATATCAACAAGATATCTGCATCCATGTCTTCAGCTAATCTTTCTGCTGCTAAGTCCTTATCTATAACAGCTGCAACACCTTCTAATGAACCATCTTCATGTTCAATAACTGGTATTCCACCGCCACCACATGTAACAACTATTGTAGAATCCCACAATTTTTTAACTGTGTCTAACTCAACTATTTTCATTGGCATAGGTGATGGAACTACTCTTCTCCAGCCTCTACCAGCATCTTCTTTAACTGTATAACCCTTTTCAGCTTGAAGCTTCTTAGCTTCTTCTTCTGTATAGAAAGGTCCTATTGGTTTAGTTGGGTTTTGGAAGGCTTTATCGTTCTTATCAACAACAACCTGAGTTACTAATGAAACTACTGGAATATTTCTTCCTTGCTTATTTAATATATGTCTAAGAGCTTGTTGAATATGATATCCTATATAGCCTTGGCTCATTGCTCCACATACATCAAATGGCATTGCAGGAGTTACATCCTTAGCTGTCTCTGAAGCTAGAAGGATTCTTCCAACTTGAGGTCCATTTCCATGAACTACTGCTATTTCATAACCCTGTGCACTTATTTCTGCTAATCTTTCACTTGTTTTTTTAACAACTATTAATTGTGACTCCGCTGTTGACGGAAGTCCTTTATCTTCTAAGGCGTTGCCTCCTAAGGCAACTACTACTTTGTTTGCCATATTTTTTCTCCTTTTAACCAAACAAGGAAATAGACATAATATCTATTTCCAAGCTTTAATATTATTTAATCTTATTTATATTTTTATTATAAAGTTGCAACCATTACAGCCTTGATAGTGTGCATTCTATTTTCTGCTTCATCAAATACTACTGAGTGTCTACTTCTGAATACTTCATCAGTTACTTCTCTAATATCTATTCCTTTATCCATCCACTCTTTTGCCATCTTAGTTTCAAAATCATGGAAAGCTGGTAAGCAGTGTAAGAATTTAACATCATCATTACCTGTAGCTTTTAATAAATCCATAGTTACCTTGAATGGAGTTAATAATTTAACTCTTTCTGGTATTTGTGCTTCTTCTCCCATTGATGCCCAAACGTCAGTGTATATAACGTCTGCACCTTTTACTGATTCAATGCTGTCAGAAATTTCTATTACAGCACCTGTTTCCTTAGCTATTTCATTTACTTTCTTGAGAACTTCTTTATCAAGTTCATCTGCCATAACCTTTGGTCCAAATGCTACAAAGTGCATACCCATCTTAGCACAGCCATACATCCAAGCATATGACATGTTGTTTCTGATATCTCCAGCAAATACTACCTTAACCTTGTTTAATGGTTTAGCAACATGCTCTTCTATAGTAAGCATATCAGCTAATATTTGTGTTGGGTGGTCAACGTCTGTTAAACCATTCCATACTGGAACTCCTGAGTATTTTGCTAAGTTCTCAACAACCTCTTGGCTGTATCCTCTATACTCGATACCGTCATAGAATCTACCAAGCACCTTTGCTGTATCTTCTAATGATTCCTTCTTACCCATTTGTGAGCTGTTAGAATCTAAGAATGTTACGTGTGCTCCTTCTTCTAAAGCACCAACCTCGAAAGCACATCTTGTTCTTGTAGATGTCTTTTCAAATAACAATACTATGTTTTTTCCTTTTAATACATAATTAGATATACCTGCTCTTTTCTTAGCTTTTAAATCATGAGCTAAATCTAATAAATATCTAATTTCTAATGGTGAGAAATCCATTAATGTTAAAAAACTTCTTCCTTTTAAATTAACTGCCATTTTTAATTTCCTCCTAATTTTTTACAGATTCAATTTTAATTGAATAATAATTTTATAATTTATGGTTGATTTATATTTTTCAAAAATATAATTTTATATTAATTCTCTAACTAGAGGCATACTCATACATCTTGGGCCCCCACGTCCTCTTGACAATTCTGCACTAGGCATAACATGAACATTAATTCCATTTTCTTGAAGAATTCTGTTTGATACATAATTTCTTTCATATACTATAACATTACCTGGTGATATTGAAAGTGTATTAGAACCATCATTCCACTGCTCACGAGCTGCATCTATTTGATTTCCGCCACCACAAGCAATTAATTTTATTTTATCTAGGTTCAAATGCTTTTTCAATATTTCATCTATAGTGTTATGCTCTTCTTTTATTGATAAATTAACTCCATCATCCTTAGTAAGTACAAATACACTCATGTCCTTCTTAATATTAGGGTGTATTGTAAACTTATCGTAATCTACCATTGTAAATACAGTATCAAGGTGCATAAATGCTCTTACTTTTGGAATATCAATTGCTAATATTTTCTTAAAGCTTTCTTTTCCTAAAATGTTTTGAGCATATTTTTCTATACCACTCGCTTGTGTTCTTTGAGATATACCTATTGCCACAGTTTCCTTATTAAGCACTAATACATCTCCACCCTCTACTGAATAATTCTCATTCCGGTCATACCATAGAGGAGTATTCATGTATTCAGGATGATATTTAAATATGTATTTTCCAAATATTGATTCTCTATTACGCGTTACTGTATGCATTTTATGAACAGAAACTCCACATCCAACTGTTGAAAATGGATCTCTTGTAAAATATAAGTTTGGTAGTGGATCTACAAAGAACGGGTAATCGCTTTCTAGATAGTCAATTAAATTTCTTTTTTCGTAATTTTTTATCTCAGAAATTCTTACACCAGCTACCATTTTACTTAGCATATCTCTTGTGCTTAAGGACTTATAAAAATCCTTTAAAATCTCTGTTTTTCTCGACTCTCTTATATCTGCCTCGGCAATAAATTGATTGATAAATTCTTCTTTAACATCATCATTAATTAAAGCCTGTTCAACTAAGTCTAAAAGATAAACAACCTCTGTGCCATTTTCCTTAAAAAGTTTTGCAAAAGCATCATGCTCTTCTTGTGCTACCTTTAAATAAGGTATGTCGTCAAACAATAATCTTTCGAGATACTCCGGCATTAAATTTTCTAGCTCATATCCCGGTCTGTGCAATAAAACTTTTTTCAACTTGCCAATTTCAGAATAAACTTGAATAGCACTATTTTTCATATTATCTCACATTCCTTCCCTCAAAACTGTAAAAAAATTCATATTTTTTACAACGAGTAGATTTTTATCAATATTTTATATTAACTAAAAGCTTAGCTAATACTCAATCCAATATGTAAAATACTATAGTTGTATCTTCATAAATATTGAATCAAATACGTTCTAAAAAACGTGTTTTATTCTATGAAGACACATTATACCTATTTAAGATTATCACTTAATAGGTATAATGTCAATATTTTTCTATAATTATTCTTTAAATGTATATTTATTCATTAGTGCTTGCTTCTGTATTATCATCAATTATTCCGTATAATTTGTACATCATTCTAACAACTTCTTCCTTATTCAAAGCGTACATTGATGCATTATAATCACGTTTAATTCTTGGATCCTCTGCTCCTGGAAGCGTAGCTGTACTTAGCTTATCCATTGTAAAACCAATCGATTCAGAAGCTAAAGCAATCAACTCGGTAGTTGAAAAATCTGTTTTTACATAAGGATAAACTTGATTAATAACAGTTGGTAGCTTAAAGCTTAGAACCTTTCTAATTACTTCTTTAACAAACCTTTGCTGTGCCTTAGTTCTACCTATATCTCCATCTACATATCCCTCGTATCCAGGGTCTCCTTTTCTAAATCTCAAGAACTGGAGTGCCGTCTTACCATCAAGTAGTCTTTTTCCTGCAGGTATATCTACTTTTAAAGGTGGATTATCATACATATCAGTATATTTCATATGAAATGGTATGTCCATTTCTACTCCACCTATAATATCGACTGTTTTAACAACCGCATCATAATCTAATGTAACCCATCTGTTTATAGGTATATCTAGTAAATCTTCAACAGCATTTTTCAAACCGATAATACCATCATCCTGATATATTGCATTTATTCTATTTCTTGTGATATCCTTATAGCCTCTGTCATATATTGTATCTCTTGGTATAGAATAAATATTTACTTCCTTAGTGTTTCTATCAAAGCTTGCAACCATTATTGAATCTGTTCGAACATGCTCAAGTCCAACTATTAAAACATTTATTTTTATTCCTTTATTTTTCTTTTTAGCAATTTCAAATGGTGTAGCATTTGGGTCATCCTCTAAATCATCACCATCTTCGTTGTCACTATTATCAGTATAATCAATTAAATTATCTAATGGATTAAATATTTTTAAATATGAATAAAATCCAACCATAACTAGCAATATTGAAATAAAAAATGTTATAAAAAACACTTTAAAAAAACGTCCCATTTATAAGTCCACCTTTCTGATTTAGGCATTAAATTGTCAAATGAATTTTATGTCTATACACTTATTATAAATTTTATAAGCTATAATTTTCTTTAAACTTTATTAAATAAAACACATAAAATTATAACACTATTTACACTTATTTTCAATAAATTATTTTTTATTTTCTATATATCTGTCGTAAAGTATTTGCTCTTCCTTTACCTCATATAATCTATATAAATATTCTTTAATTCCTGATTCATTTGGAATTACAAAGCTTAAATTATCAATGGCTTTTGTGTAATGATCAATTATCTCCATTTCAACATTATCCATGGAAAAACCAATTAAATTTGTTGTCAGACTTAAAACCTCTGTCAATGTAAAATTAGTTTCTATGTATTTAAATGCTTCATTTATAACACTAGGAAGTTTTGCTCCTAAAGCTTTAAATACAGCCGCACGTATAAAAGCCTGTTGGGTTTTAATTCTACCTAAATCTCCATCTGGATAGCCTGTTTTATCGTTATTTTGTCTAAATCTTAAAAGCTTTAAAGCAGTTTCTCCATCAAGAGTTTGTAACCCAGCTTTAATATCTATTGTTAATGGTGGACTGTCTTTTGGGTCATCATACTTCATATCCATTGGCACTTCAAATTCAACTCCACCAATTATATCAACAATCTTAACTACAGCCTCATAATCAAGGCTGACATATTTATGTATTGGTATTCCTGTAAGTTTCTCTATAGCAAGCTCTAAGCCCTCAATACCTTCAGATTGATATATAGCATTGATTTTCTTTTGCTGACTATCCTTATACCCATCTCTTTCAAAATACGTATCTCTTGGTATTGATAGTAAATTTGCTTTCTTTTGTTCCTTATCATAGCTTAGAAGCATAATAGTATCAGTTCGTACATGCTCCTTACCAACAAGCAATATATTTAATCTAGAGCTATTTTTAATTGCCTTTTCAAGTGAGCTAAGCCCTTTATCATCACTCTTTATAGCTTCTAACATTTCTCCAAAGCTAGGAAGAATAACAGCTCCTCTATTTAATAGCATATAACCACATATGCCTATAATTCCTATAAAAACAAATAATAAAATTGTAGTAAAATATATCTTTAAAAAATGCTTCATTTTTGACAGTCTCTTTCGTTTAATTTCACACTCTGTGTAGCTATATTTATTATAGCCATTTTTAAAATTTATATATAAAATTTTTTAAATATTTGTTGCTATTTTATTAATTTAGGTTTATAATAAATTATATCTTATATTTGGAGGATTTTTTTCAATGAAAACTGGTTCAGTTAAATGGTTTGATTCTAAGAAAGGTTTTGGATTTATCTCTTGTGATGATGGAAAAGATGTATTCGTACACTTTACAGCTATAGCTGCTGATGGATTCAAGACATTAGAAGAAGGACAAAAAGTAAGCTTTGATATCATTGACGGTAATAAAGGACCTCAAGCAAGCAACGTTAAGTTAGCTTAATTTGAGTCTTTAAAGCCTTTAATATACATATAAAAAATTTATATTAAAAAAAGGATTCAAAGAACATTAAAAGGAGTGTAAACACTCCTTTTTGTTTTGTAAAAATTTTTATCTTCTTTTATTTCCAGTTCTATTTTGTCTATTTGATGTACCAGAGCCTCTTTTGGAGCTACTAGCCTTTGATGAATCCTTTTCTGCATTGTATAATTCGATACCTTTTTTAGTTATCATTATTAGTCTTCTCTTCATCAAATTACCAATAGCCTTTTTAAATGAGGATTTACTCATATTAAAATTCTCTACTATTTCTTCTGGCCTACTATCATCATTGAATGGTAAAAAGCCTTTATTTTTAATAAGCTTGTTATAAATTTTTTCTCCATCCTTATCAATCTGCATTCTTGGTGCATCCTTTAAGCTTAAACCTAGCTTACCATCCTCTTTTACTTGATTTACTCTAAGCTCCACCTTGTCACCAATTTGAAGTGGTCTAAGAATTTCCTTTTCATGTATCATTCCTAAGTACTTTCCATCTACAGCTACCATAGCTCCAAGTCCACGTCTTAAGCTGAATATTGTTCCTTCAACCTTATCATTTACCTTGTATGGAGAGTCAGTTCTTAAGATATTGTATAAATTCATTGTCGCACATAGTCTTTGAGACTTGTCTATGTATACTCCTACCATATACTCACCATTAACTCTGATTTCGCTAACCTGCTCCTTATATGGTAAGAATAAATCCTTTTCTAAACCCCAGTTTAAAAAAGCACCTATTTTTGATATTTCAACAACCTTTAAAAATCCAATCTCACCCACAGTAAGCTTTGGTCTTTTTGTTGTTGCAATCATTCTATCATTAGAATCTCTATATACAAAAACCTCTATTTTATCTCCTACCTTTGTTCCCTCTGGAACCTGCTTAATTGGAAGCAATATGTCATTTTCTCTATTGTCATTTTCGTTCTCTCTTAAATAAACACCAAAATCTACCTGTCTTGCAACTATTAAAGTTTGCATTTCTCCCAGTCTAATCATTTTATTACATTCCTTTCTTCTATGAGTGATTTATCACTCTTCATAAATAGTGAAATTAACTTCATTATTTGTTTAATAATTCCTTCATATTCCTTTTATACTCTTCTACTCCTGGCTGATTAAATGGATTAACGTCTATCATATAAGCACTTAAGGCACAGCTAGACATGAAAAAGTAATATAGCTTAGCTATATAGTATGCATTTATTTCAGGTATTTTTATTACAATATTTGGTACATTACCATTAATATGTGCCTTTAAAGTACCTTCAAATGCAGCATTATTAACAATCTCTACAGTATTGCCAGCTAAGTAGTTTAGCTTATCATAATTATTTTCATCATATGGAATATGTATATTATACCCATTTTTCTCAATAATTAAATTTGTTTCGAAAAAAATTTTATTTCCTTCTTGGATAAACTGTCCCATTGAGTGTAAGTCAGTTGTATAATTTAGAAAAGTTGGATATATTCCTTTTCCATCCTTACCCTCGCTTTCTCCAAAAAGCTGCTGCCACCACTGTGCAATGAAAGCTAATTCTGATGAATAGTTTACTAAAATCTCAATATTTTTTGATTGCCCTAATAGATATCTAGCTGCTGCATATTGACAGGCTATGTTCTCCTTATAGGTCTTTGTTAGGAATTCTTTTTGAGCATCTCTTAAGCCTCTCATCATTTCATCTATATCAATTCCAGCACAGGCTATTGGTAATAATCCAACAGGGGTAAATACAGAATATCTTCCACCAATGTTATCTGGAACTATAAAGCTTTCTAAGCACTCAGAATCTGCAATTTTTCGTAACGCTCCATCCTTCTTGTCTGTAATAGCAAAAATTCTATCATTAGCCTTGTCACCATATTTTTCATGCATCTTATGTTTTAATACTCTAAATGCTACTGCTGGTTCTATTGTGGTTCCTGACTTTGAAATCACTATTATACTTGTGTCATAATTTTCTATTACTTTTTTTGCCTTTATTAAAGCTTTTTCGCTAAGATTATTCCCGCAGAAAAATATTTTTGGATTATTGCCTGGGAAATCATTGTAATCTTCACCATTAAGTGCAGTTATTGTAGCTCTAGCTCCTAGATATGAGCCTCCTATACCAATTACAATTACTGCATCTGAATCACTTATAACTTTCTTTGAAGCCTTCTTTATTTTCTCGTATTCTTCTATATTATCATCATATGAATAATCAAGCCAGCCTGTAAATTCACTTCCTGCTCCAGCTTTATTTATTAGCTTATTATAGACAGCCATAAGCATTTCTTCTAAAGCATCTATCTCATTTTCACTAAAACCAATATTTTTTAAATCAACTTTCAAGCTAATTCTCCCCTCCAGTTAATCAAGTAATTTAAGTAGCATTAAAGCACAATCATCCTTTAGATTTCCATATCTAAAGTTCTTAAACTCAAAATATATATCATGTAAAATATTATTATCCATTTTTGCAATATTTATCAATCTATTTTCACCAAATTCCTCTTTGTCTTTATTTCTTGCCTCTATAATCCCATCAGTATAAAATAAAAGTTTATCGTTTAACTCTAGCTTAATCTTGTTGATATCATAATCAACATATTCAAAAATATTACATATAGGGTAACCCCTTGCTTCTAAAGGAGTAGCATTACCATTAGATATTAAAAGAGGATTTGTGTTATGTCCAGCATTAACATAAGAAAACTCTTTAGTTTCCTTATCAAATATACCGAAAAATACAGAAAAGTATTTATCAGCATCAAGATTTAATGATAAAAACATTTTATGTAGCTCTTTCATTATATTATTAGGATTATGTTGACTTCTACTTAAAGTTCTTAGGGATTGTCTAACAAACATGGTTAATAAAGAAGCTGAAACTCCATGTCCTACAACATCACATATATAAATGCCTACATATCTATTATTGATAGTAAAGACATCAAACATATCTCCACTTAACATCTCAGAAGGCTCATATATATAGTCAAGTATTAATCCGTTGTATATTCCTTTTAAAGGCAACATCCTATCCTGCATGTGTTGCGCAAATTTGATATCATTAAGCATCATCTTATTTTTCGAATCAAGCTCCTTTGTTATCATTTTTGCACTAGTTATATCTCTAAACACCTCTACAATAGCAACTATTTCACCTTTACTATTTTTTATAGGTGAAGAAGTAACATTAAAAATAACATTATTAAATTCAACTTCCTTCATTGCAGGCAAGCCAGTAATAAGTGTTTTTTGTGATATACAGTTAGTGCAATGTTCACTTATCCCATATAGGCTATAGCAATTTTCACCATATGAATCTCTGCCAATATCATCTCGCATCTTCTTGTTTGTATATATAACCTTGCTGTCAACATCAATAACTCTTACCCAATCAGTCATACCTTCGATTATTGAGAAAAAATTACCTTCTAATTCTTTTAACATTGCTTGCATACTATAACCTCCAAATTTTTAACACTTTACCATTAGCTTGTACAACTAAAAAAATTAGTCATATAATTTATTTTTGCATACTTGAATATTCTTTTAAAAGTTGACCTATTTTCGTTGCATTATGTCTTATATAGTTATGCTTTATTTCTATAAAATCATCAGAAATTATTTTTATGCCATCTTCTTCTAGCTTTTTTACTTGTTCATCATCCAGAACTACCTGTTGTGATCCTTCCTTCAAATATTTGCTTATTTCATCATTTGATAAAATTCTATTGTTTACTATTACATAGTCAATTATATTTCTACCAATATGCTTTTTTATTGCATTAACATGATCTAAAACATTATAATCATCAGTTTCGCCAGGCTGTGTCATTATATTGCATACATAGAAAACCTTACATTTTGAATTTTGTACTTTATCAGCAATTTTATTAATTAAAAAATTTGGTATCACACTTGTATAAAGACTTCCAGGACCAATTGCAACAATATCAGCTTGCTCGATATCACTTAAGGTTTCCTCAAGTGGTTCACATGAGCCTGGAACTAATGCAATAGTATCTATTCTACTATTTACCTTCTTTGCATAAATTGGTATTTCATTTTCTCCAAGTATTACCTCACCATTACTTAGAAACGCCTTTAAATTGGTATCCTGCAATGTCATTGGCAAAACCTTGCCTGATAATCTAAATATACTGCCAATTTCATGTAAAGCATGCTCATAATCTCCGCATATCTCGTACATTGCAGCAATTAAAAGATTTCCAAAGCTTTGACCTTGCAAATATCCATCCTTAAATCTATGCTGTAATAATCTAAGCATTGAAGGCTCAACATCTGCTAAAGCAGTTATACAGCTTCTCATATCGCCTGGTGGCAACATACCTAAGTCTTCTCTTAAAACGCCAGAACCACCACCATCATCAGCTACAGTTACAACGGCAGTTATATCCTTTGTGAATTTTTTTATCCCTCTAAGGATAATAGATAAGCCTGTCCCGCCACCAAAAACAACAATCTTCATTTTATACACCTTCTCTCTTTAAAAATGTTTTATTTATATTCATCTCTATGAGATATAGTAACCCTATAATTTTCATTTCCAAAATAGTCTGCTAGCTTGTTAGCTATAGTAACAGATCTATGCTTTCCACCAGTGCAACCTATAGAAATTATCAAATTTGATTTACCCTCTTGAATATAGTTTGGTAATAAAAATTCTAGTAAATTTATTAGCCTATTTAAAAACTCATTACTAATGTCACTTTGCATAACATAATCCTGTACCTCTTTATTATTACCTGTCAATAGCTTTAAGCTCTCAACATAATAAGGGTTAGGTAAAAATCTAACATCAAATACAAGATCAGAGTCGCTTGGTATTCCATATTTATATCCAAAGGATACAAAGCTCACTGTAAGATTATGTGAAATCTTACCTTCAACAAATATTCTTGTGACCTCTTCTTTTAATCTTCCAAGCTTAAGATTAGTAGTGTCTATTATATAATCAGACTTTTTCTTAACATCCTGCAATATTTCTCTTTCTTTTTGTATTCCATCTATAATTATTCCTGTCTGACTAAGTGGATGTGGTCGTCTAAGCTCCTTATATCTCTTCACAAGCTCTTCATCCGTTGCATCAAGAAATAATATACTATGCTTAATACCTATTTCCTTTAAAACCTCTAGACTTGTAAATAAATCATTAAAAAAGATTCCTCCTCTAATATCAACAACAACTGCCACCTTGTCAACTGTTTTTGTTGAAGCTTTACAAAGCTCAGCAAAGTTAGGCAAAAGCATAGGAGGTAGGTTGTCCATACAATAGTAATTTAAATCTTCTAATACTTTTACCGCTTGACTTTTTCCAGCTCCAGACATACCTGTTATTATAACAAATTCCATATTACGCCATTCCTTTCTCTATTGTATGTTAAAAACCCTGTGTTTGTCTTAAGATTTTAAAAAATCATGCATTATTTTTCCAGATTAATTATTTTATCTAAATCTAAACCAGATTCTATTGCTCTATTAATTCCAAACTCACAATTACCAACTGTGTCCTTAATATGTGAGTCACTGTTAATCATGTATTTAATATCATATTTTTCGCATATCTTGATTTCCTCTACACTTAAGCTATCACAGTTATTATTTATTTCTAATATTATATTGTTTTTACTTGCCGCTTTAGCAATCTCCTCTATATCATATACTAGCTTTCTTCCAGGATGTGTTAGTAAAAACATTTTATTTTTATTCATTGCCTCAACTATAGCCTGAGTATTTATCTTTCTTTGCTTTTCTTTTCTAAACCCAAACTTTTTAGCAAGGTAATTTAAAACTACAAAATTCCAAAAATCCTTAAAACTCTTATATTTTACGAATAAATGATATCCACATAATATTACATCACAATTTTCTAATATCTCTTTTTCAATGTCTGTATCACCTGTTAAGCTAAGTATATTTGCTTCCACTCCAAGAAGAATCTTAATTTGTGGATATTTTTTGTTTAAAGCGCTTATCTCAGCCTTCAGTGTTGGTATATAGTCTTTTCTAAAGCCATAAAGAACATGTGCAAGTCCATGATTGCTTATAGCTATTTCCTTTAGTCCTTTATTTATCGCTTCAATAACTATTTCCTCTATGCTACTCTTTGCATGTGAGGTTCTTGGTAGTATTGAATGTACATGGTAATCCTTATTTATCTTCATGCTAAAATTCTCCTATAATCTTAACTTCTGGTTCTAATTTTATATTAAACTTAGCATAAACTGTTTTAATAATAATATCCATTATTTCTAATACATCTTTACAAGTTGCTTTGTCATAATTTATTACAAAGCCACTATGCATATCTGATACCATTGCACCACCATGCTTGAAGCCCTTTAAGCCTGCATCCTCTATAAGCTTAGCTGCATAGCCATATGCTGGTCTTTTAAATGTGCTGCCAGCACTTGGATAGCTAAGTGGTTGACTAGCTGTACGCTTTTCATTTAAAAGCTTAACTCTTGCAAGAATTTTCTCCTTGTCTCCATATTCAAGGTTAAATTGTACCGATAAAACTATTAAATCATCTGTCAAAACCTTACTATTTCTATATCCAAAGTTCATCTCTTCATTTGTATAGCAGTGGAATTCTCCCTGTCTATTCATGCAGCAAACACTATGTATTGCATCCTTTATCTCACCATTATATGCTCCTGCATTCATTGCTACACCACCACCTACAAAGCCAGGTATGCCACAAGCAAATTCTAAGCCACTTAGTCCTAATGCCGCAGATTCCTTTGCAACCTTTGAAAGCAAAGCTCCTGCTCCTGCAACTACAATATTGTCCTTGAAGGTAATATCAGAGAAATTTTCTCCTATCTTAATTACAAGTCCTCTATAGCCTTTATCAGAAATCAATAGGTTTGTTCCATTACCTATTACATAGAATTCAATATTATATTTGTTAGCAGCTAGAATAATTTCCTTAAGATCGTCATAGCTTTTTGGCTCTGTAAATAAATCTGCACAGCCTCCTATTTTAAAATAGCTATGCTTGCTTAATATTTCATTTTGAATTATTTTACTATCTATTTTTTCAGATAATTCTTTTATAAAATCATCATAATTATTATATTGCATTTTGCTCTTGACCGTGCACTAATATTGCCATCCATGAAGCTTTTATCATGGCTGTGCACCTATCCTTTCACTTTTTTTACTTATTAAGACTCTATCCCTTAAATATATTAATATTCTATAACTTTATCTATTATTCTATTTTACATTCTTACCCATATTATAATACCATTTTTTTGATAAATTTAAAAGAACTATTTATATATATTATAAGCTATTTAAAAACTAATTTAACACACAATTTAAATGTACTAACAATTTAATCAAATTTTAAGGAATTTTATGCTATAAATGTGATATAATAAATATATTTACATCTCGTGTAACTTTTTTTAATATAAAATTACTTGCAAGTCTTTTAACAAAAGACTTTGGCAAATTTAAAATACAGGAATATTAAATAAACAATAACACAAGAAAAATTTTGGAGATTAAATTATGAACATGCCATTATTAAACCTTATTATACAACCGATACTAGGTGCTGCTGCAGGCTATATAACAAATGAATATGCTATAAATATGCTATTTAAAACATATACTCCACTTAAGCTTGGAGGGGTTATACCTAAAACAAGAGAAGCCTTTATTGAAAATGTAAGCACATTGGTTGAAGAGGATATAATAAACAAAGAAAAGGTAGAGGCCATTCTCAATGATGAAGCCTTTACTAAAAATTTTGATGCTTTGATACAAGACTTTTTTACTAAAAGTATATACGAAGTGACTGATAATTTAAGGATATATGATAATCCATTTACGGACAAGGCTCTATCCGACACAAAGGAATTTATTAATGAGCAGATAGGCTTAAGGTTGCCAGAATTAATCAATTCATTAACTAAGCAGCTAAAGCTGTCTGACATTGTGGATGAAGCGCAAATAAAAACTATTATTGAAAAGCTATATTTATATTTACTTAAGGTATTAAAGGATACTAAAGCTGGTGATAAAGTAGTTTTAAATATTTTAAATAATAACAAAAATCTTTCTTTAATGGACATTATTGGATATGATACTTCTGCTATAATTTCTCAAAATATATCAGACTTATTAATAAAAAATCTTAGTAATAATAGCTCATCTTTTGACGAAATATTTGAAAAATTAAATATTTCTAATTTGCTATTTAGTTTTTTTGAGAAATTTATAAATGAAAATGAAAACAAATTGCATGATAGAATACTGTCTATGTTTAAAAACATAACAAGCTCTAATGAATTTAATATAGCTTTACAAGAGTTTTCTCAAAAACTTTTAGATTATTTTAAAAATTCAGATACTCCATTATTTAATCTTGTAGATAGATCATGTATAGATAATTTTAGAAGTATTTTATATAAGGAATCAATGGATATAGCTAATATTTTAAATTCCTTTGCTAGCTCAAATAAAAATGAATTCCAAAAAATTATTGAAGAGGCCTTAAATGAAACAATAGAAGAGCAGGATTCTGCGAAAAAGGCTGTACTTTCAATGGCCAAAGGTAGCATATTAGGCTCTATTGCTAAAAATGATATATCTGAGATTGCCTCTGAATATTTCAATGATTCAAACAATAGACTTAATCTTTGTGCTTTAGCTTCTTCAAAGCTTGTGGAGTATTTAAAGTCAACTACAATTTCACAAGCGATTGATATACTAAATAAAAAAGAAGTATTAAGTGTAAATGCTTTAAGCGAATTTTTATCTAGCTATATTTCTAATAATGCTAATAGTATCGTAAAAATGATAATTAGCTATATAAAAGGACAGGCTACTGATGAAGCTTTTAGAAGCAATATAATGCTTAGGCTTAAGGAGACTATTGTTAATAAGCTTGTTTTATCAAGTAAAACTACAGAATTTATAAGCAATCAATTAAGTATATATTTGACAAGGCTATTTGATACAAAATTTAAGGAGCTTATACGGGCTAATCAAAGTAATTCAAATGATTATATATATAACTATCTAGATAAGGATAAAGAAAAAATAATAGAAGCATTAGTCAAAAATATAAATAAAACTACACATGATAGAAGTATAAATGACATTTTAAATGATGAAATATACGATAAAATCAATACTCTTTCATGTAGCTTTGCATGCGATAAAATAAATGAGCTAAAAGAAAGAATATCTAAGGAAAAAACTCATGATTTATATAATAAATTAAATAATATTGATGATTTACACAAAAATAGCACTAATTTACTTAAAAAGGGAGTTATAAATAACCTTGATACTCTATTACATAGATTTCTTAAAGGGCTTTCCTTTAAAAATTTGAGTCAATTAGATAATGACAATCTTGTAGAGATGGCTCAAAGCTTTATAGGAAAAAATTTAAAACCAATAATGATTTTCGGTGCTATGCTTGGTTTGATAGCAGGCTTTATTCTAGCATTTATTCAGCCTAATAACAGTGTTTTTGCTATCGTATCTCTAGGTGGAATAATTACCTTTGCTTTAGTTGGTTATTTAACAAATGCTATTGCTATAGCTATGCTCTTTAGACCATATAAGGAAATTAAAATATTAAAATATATACCATTTTTCAGACATTTTTCATTAGGATACATAGCTAAGAATAAGGAAAATCTGGCAATTGGTATGTCTCAAACTATAAACGATTATCTACTAACTAAAGAGAGCATGAATGATCTGATTGATACCTACAAGGATAGTATAAAGGATAATTTGATTTATAACATCTCAAAAAATAATTATGAAGCAGTAAGCACTATACTTATGAACAATAAGGACAAGATTGTAAGTTCAATTACTGAATATACAAAAGAAATATTAGTCACTAATAAAAACAACATTAGTAATACTATTTCAACTGAGCTTGAAAATGCTAATATAAATGACTTATTAACACAAAACGAATTTGCAGATAAGCTATCGCAATATATTATAAATTCAAAGGATTATTTTAATGAGCAAGCTTCAAATTACTTATTAAAGATATCAAGCTCTGATGCTACAATTGCAAGCATATTACCAGAGTCAGTAATAAGCAAGATAAATAGCTTAGTTGTAAATGAAGTATATAAAGAATATGATGTTTTTATAAGCAAGCTTAATTTTGACAATATTAAGCACTTAACTGAAAAATATAATAAAAATTATGATGAGCTTATTAGTAAAAGTCTGTCTGAGTTTTTCTCTGCAAAAGGGCTGCTCTCTAAAAACAAGCTAGATTTAGACGGTTTATTTAAAAGTATTAATAGTGCATTTAGTTCTCAAGAAAAAATTGGAGAAATATTTAATAAAAAAATATCTGGAATTGCAAATAACTTACTATTCAACTTCTTTGAAAATGCAGAATTAAATTCAAAAAATCTATTAACACCAATGCATCCATATATATCAAAAGCAGCTAAAGATAAAATTACATCAAAGCTTAATTTTTTAACTAAAATTAGCTATAGTATGGTAGGTGGAGACAAATTAATTGATTCTGTAGTGGATAAAATTTTATCTGATAAGCTTCCGAAGCTAATTGCTAATAAGAAAAGCTCCCTATATGAAAGCTGTTCTAATTACTTAAACAATAAGCTTCTAAATTTAAGTGTATCAAATTTTGGAATTACTATAAATTCAAATATTATAAGTAATGAGCTTTTGAATTTAAGTGAAGTGATTAATTCTATAATAAAATTTATTGATGATAAACTAGCTTGTATTAAAATAAAGACCTTATTAGAGCCATTGTCAATTGATAATATAGATGCAATCTTTACAAGTAGAAGCAAAGAAATTACTACTTTATTAGATAATATAAACTTACAGCTAATGACTAATAAGAATGCTGTTTTATCACTATTTGCTATATTTTTAGAAAAATATATAGATGATATAATGGTGAATAGCAGTATAAGCTCTGTTTTCAAAGATATCAAACACGAAGAATTTAAAAATATTTCTGATAACATTATTAATATATTATCAGAAAAGAGCTTAGTTGTAAAAAATGTTGACGACAGCTTAAGTTATATCAAAAATTATGATGAAAAATTATATCTGTATGAGCTTGTTAGCAAGGATAAATTTATCGAAATATTTGAAAATACTATAGATTCTTTACTTAAAGAAGCTAGATTTTTTATCATTGCAAAAACCATTGAAGATGTATATGCCTCTATCTCTAAAAACGGCTTAGCATTTATCAACAACGATTCTAAGGAATATTTACTAAGCACAGCCATAGATGCTGTAATACTTACTCTTAAAAATAATCTAAGCACTATGTTAAGTGATATTGAGTTTGATAAGATTGCCAAAGAGCAAATAAGTGAAATGAGTCCTAAGAAAATTCACAAAATGTTTAACTCGTTTGCTGGTAAATACTTTAGAACTCTTGAGCTTTATGGCTTTTTGGGAGCAGTGTTTGGAATAAACACAATACTTGGTCTTGCACTTTCTTTTGGTTATGCAATCAAAAATGTGTTTAAAAAGAAAGTTTCTTAAATGTATCTTGTTATAAATTTGGATTATATTTGTTTGACATTTGCATAATATATTGATAAAATTATGATAAAATAAAATGCCGAGGTGAGATTAATGATTCAAATCAGACCTGTTTCAGATTTACGTAATAAATTTACTGAAATTGAAAATGTAGTGAAAGAAGGTGAAACAGTTTATCTAACTAAAAATGGTTATGGCTCTTTAGTAGTTATGAGTATAGAAAAATATTCTGAACTAACAGATAACATTGAAAAAAAGTTAGATGAAGCTGACTATTTTGCTAATGCTTCTGATGTACGACATACACATGAAGAAGTATTTTCAAGATTGAAGGAAGGCCTAAATGAATAATATTTTATGTTGTAATTGGAGACACAATGGAAGTCAGACGTTTTATATATAGTAAAAGAGATCTATCTAAGATTTTATAATTAAATTTTTATTCTTGAAAGTTGGTGACTATTTGAATTATAAATATATCGAAAATAAAAATTTTGAAGATTATGCTTCTGGACGAGTTATATATCAAAAATCTGGATTTCCAAATTTTCCAGTTAGACTATCAAGTGAAATATTTATGACCTGTTTGGATATTATAGGAAAGATGGATAGTAAAATTACTATATATGATCCATGCTGTGGTGGAGGATACTTATTAACAGTTTTAGGTCTAATGTTCGGAGATAAAATAAATAGTATTTATGCATCCGATATTTCCGAAGAAGCTGTTGAGCTTGCAAAGGAAAATTTAAATCTCTTAACAATCGAGGGCATGGAAAGTCGTAAAGCACAGCTTGAGGAAATATATAATAGGTTTGGAAAAGAATCTCACAAGGAAGCAATTATTAGTGCTGATAACTTTCTTAAACAAATTCATTCTCAAAAATCAAAGATTAATTGTTCGGTATTTGCAGCTGATATAACAAATAAGGCTTCTTTGTCACAGAAGAATTTCAAGGCTGATATTATTTTTACTGACATACCATATGGAAATTTAGTATCTTGGTCTGATGACAGTCAATTTGCTATCGATAAATTGCTAGATACAGTTTCAAGTGTTTTAAGTGAAAACTCAATTGTTGCTATAGGTAGCAATAAAGCACAAAAAATTACTAATACAGACTATAAAATAATTCGTAAAATTATTGTTGGCAAAAGAAAAATAGAATTATTGCAGAAAGTGAGATAAGCATATGAAATATGAACCTACAACTGCATCAGCAATTGAATTTGCAAATGAAAACAAGTTAGAGGAATGGATACATTTTTTTTATGCAATGAAGGAGATAACAAAGCTTTTTCAGAGGGATTGAAGCTTGGACCGAGAAAATATTATTCTCCAAGTTTAATGAAACTTGATTTATTTGAAAGATGTTGTGGTCCAGAGGGAGGTATAAAATACCAGATTTCAGAATCAGGCTTTAATGCAAATGTTAATGCTATTATAAACAAATATAAAAATGGTGATTGGGATATGCCTCCGCTTATTATTAACCACACTAACAACATATACGAATTAAATGATGGAAATCATAGATTTGAAGCATTAAAAAGATTAAATATCAGTGAGTTTTGGGTAATTATTTGGGAAACTGCTGATAATTAGTATTAAAATAAGCTGTAATATAAATAATTCTCTATTTAAATTTATTTTTAAACTTAGATTTTATTGGAACTCTTAACTGAAATTGTTATGATTTAATCACTAACAATTTCAGTTAAATCATTTTGTAGATTATATAAATACTCATAGTATCCATTTTTATTTATTAATTCTTTATGTGTACCTTCTTCAACCAAATATCCATTTTTAAAAACTAAAACTTTATCTGCTATTTTTTCAATATTATATAATCTATGAGATATAAAAATTCCTATTTTATTTTGAGCTAAAGATTTGCTTTTTTCAAATACTTCATATTCTGAAATAGGGTCAAGAGCAGAACTTGGCTCATCAAATATAAAACAACTAGCATTGCTAAAAAAGGCTCTTGAAATAGCTATTTTTTGCCACTGACCTCCAGACAATTGAATTCCATCATCAAACCAAACACCTAGTTGAGTATCTATCCCATTAGGAAGCTCATTTATTAAATTACTTATATATGCTTCCTTTGTCATTGAGTGTAATTTTTCATGGTTTTCAATTTCATCTATATTTCCCATTACTATATTTTCTTTACATGTCATTTCATACTTATTAAAGTCTTGAAATACTGTGCTAAATAGTTTAAACAATGATTTTTCATTTATTTTATCTATTGAAATGTCATTAATCAATATTTGTCCTTCAAACTCTTTGTATAAACCACATATGAGTTTAACCAAAGTAGTTTTTCCAGAACCATTTTCACCTACAAAAGCTACTGTTTCATTCTTTACAATTTTAAAACTAATGTTTTCAATTGCATAATCTGTCCTATTTGGGTATTTAAAGCTAACATTTTTTAATTCAATAGAATTAATTGAATCTATATTTATACCGTTATCAGTCTCATAATCTATTGTTTTCAAATCCATAAAATCAAAAATTTGTTTTATGTATAAAGTATTTTCATATATAGCAGTAATAGAGCCAAGAATACCTGATATGTAGCTTTTAATATTAGCAACACTTCTTATATATGTTACGGTACTACCTAGTAGAATTTTGCCAGCGTATGCATCCATTACTATAAAAAATAAAATGAATCCACTAATTATTTGATCTAAAATTTCAAGAAATAGAGAGATTGCATTTCTTTTTTTTATGATTTTCTTATCTTGTTTTATAAATTTCTTTGATAAGTTTTTATATTTGTTAAGAAAAAATTCGCCAGTTTTATACAGCTTTATTTCTTTAAAGGCTATATCGTTTGATAATAAAAAACTATAGTATCCGCTCTTTCTTTTTTCAGATGACCGCATATATTCTATTTTATACTGTTCATATCCGAGTCTTAAGGAAAAAATAGTACTTAAAATAGGAATAA
>JBPOHM010000312.1:0-8914 GCA_052035585.1 Bacillota bacterium | reverse complement strand
TAAATTTAATTTACTTAAAGAAAATTGGCGAGGCTAAAATTATAAATAAATATATATTGGACTAAATTTACATTAAAAATTTAGTCCAGAGGTAATAAATTCTACATTGTAACGAAAGGTTATTTATGAAAAGGATAAAAATTCAACCATCAAAGCTTGAAGGTAGTATAATAATTCCTCCTTCCAAGAGTCTTAGCCATAGAGCTATAATTTGTGCAGCACTATGTAATACTGGTGAAAGTATTATTGATAATGTTATTCTTTCTGATGATATAAAAGCAAGGATATCAGCAATGGAAGCTCTAGGAGCTAGCATTAAAATAGAAGAAATAAAAGAAAATAAATATAGATTAAAAATATCAAGATATAAGACTTCTATAAATAATACAATTATACACTGCGATGAATCAGGCTCAACACTTAGATTTCTAATCCCTATAGCGTTGGTATTATCCGATATTAATACATTTACTGGAGCTGGAAGGCTCATAGAAAGACCCTTAGATCCATACTATAAAATCTTTGAAGAGCAAGGTATACTCTACTCTAATGACAATGGAAAATTACCATTAAAAACAATAGGAAGGCTAAAAAGCTCTAATTTTACTATTGAAGGAGATACTAGCTCTCAATTTATATCTGGTTTACTAATGGCATTACCATTGTTAGATGGAGACTCTAAGCTTAATATAATAAACAAACTTGAATCTAAGCCATATGTTGACTTAACTATTGATATGCTTAGAAAATTTGGAATTGATATAATAAATAATAACTACGAGGAATTTATAATTAATGGAAATTCAGAATATAAGGCTACTAATTATCAAGTAGAATCAGATTATTCTCAAGCAGCATTTTATTTAGGTGCTAATTTCTTAGGAAATAACATAAATTGCTTAGAATTAAATGAAGCTTCAATACAGGGTGATAAAGAAATTATTAGTATAATTGAAAAAATGAGTAGCTTAATAGAAAATGAAATAAGAATAGATGTATCTCAAATACCAGATTTAGTTCCAATAATTGCTGTTGTAGCGTCATGTTTAAGGGATAAAACCACATACATAGAAAATGCTAAAAGATTAAGGATTAAGGAATCTGATAGGTTATTTGCTATAAGCTCACAGTTAAATAAAATAGGAGCTGACATTAAAGAGCTAGAGGATGGACTTGTGATAAAAGGCAAGGCATCATTAAACGGATGTTTGAAAAATGAAGCTTTAAATAGCTTTAATGATCATAGAATAGCTATGGCACTAGCAATAGCTGCAACAAAATGCAAGAATAGCATAGTAATTGATAATTACGAGGTAGTATCAAAATCATACCCAAGCTTTTGGACTGATTATATTAAATTAGGTGGATTAATAACAGAGATAAAAAATTAGGAGGACTAGAGATGAGCTCTATATTCTGCGGTTCTAAATTAAAAATAAGTATTTTTGGTGAATCTCATGGTGAAGCAATTGGAGTTACAATTGATGGATTTCCAGCAGGCTTTAAAATTGATCAAGCCTTTATAGATAATCAAATGGATAAACGAAGACCTAATAAAGGTGAGCTTACAAGCTCAAGAAATGAAGAAGATAAAATTAATATAATAAGTGGTATATTTGAAGGTAAAACGACTGGAGCCCCTATTTGCTGCATAATAAAAAACAATGATAAGAGGTCCTCTGATTATGAAAAAATAAAGGAAACACCAAGACCAGGTCATAGCGATTATACAGCTAATATTAAATATAAAGGATTTAATGATTATAGAGGTGCAGGACATTTTTCTGGAAGGTTAACAGCAGGTATTGTATTTGCTGGAGCTTTATGTATGTCTATGCTTCAAAAAAACTATAATATTACAATAAATAGTAAAATAAAAAGCATACATGGCATAGAAGATGAAGAAGCCATGAAAAATGAAGTATTGTTAGCTAAGAATAATTTAGATTCTGTAGGTGGAATAATTGAAAGTGCTATAAATAATGTTCCTGCTGGCATTGGCGAGCCATTTTTTGATTCAATAGAAAGTAGGCTTTCACATATGATATTCTCAATCCCTTCTGTTAAAGGAATTGAATTTGGAGAAGGCTTTAATTTTGCAAGCCTATATGGCTCAGAAGCAAATGATGAATATTACGTCGATAATAATAAAGATATTAAAGCATATACGAATAACAATGGTGGTATAATTGGTGGCTTGACAAATGGTATGCCAATTGTATTTAGAACCTGTATAAAACCAACACCTTCTATAGCTAAGGAACAAAGAACTGTAAATTTAAAAAATATGATAAATGAAAAAATAAGAATAGAAGGAAGACATGATCCTTGTATAGTTTATAGAGCTCTACCAGTAATAGACTCTGCAACTGCAATTGTAATTCTAGATTTTATATTAAATGTTTAAACTATATAAATAAAAAAAGTTTAAATTAATAAACTTTTAAATCTCGTGACTAAATTATTTTATTTAGAATTTTTTTAACTATATAATGGCACAAAAAAGCCAGCTTTTCAAATGAGAAGACTGGCTTTTTCGTGCAATATTTCACTAGTATAATTATGTACCTTATACCATTTATTTGCTACGCATACACCTTATCTCTCATTGATTCTGGTATATCTTCAATATCAAAATTCAAGCTTAAAACAAATTTCACCTCAAACTTAGCTTCAAGCTGCTCCAATTTGTCGATTATTAGCTTAGTTTTTTCTTCATCTACTATTTTAGTAATTTTATATAGACCATCTATAAAAACTTTCTCTATATCGTAGTCTGTAGCTAGCATTCCACAAATAAATCCGTAAAATTGCTCTTCATTTAAAATGCCATACTCTTTAGTATTAACATAACGAACATTGTAGTTCAAATCATGAATATGCTTATTATTAGCCTCGATAAAAACCATTTTACCTTTGATTTTATCAACTTCACTATTTGCCATTTCAACCATTTTACGTGTTTTGCCTGTGCCATTATGACCACAAATTAAACTAACCATGATAATCATCCTCCTAAGTTTATTCTTAACTATATCATAACACATTTAGAAAATGTTTGCACTAACTTTTTACAAATTTTATTAAATTATTTTTCGATTTTATTCTACTGTTTGCAATGGTTTTTGCAATGTGCATTTTCCTTGAAAGCTCTCTCTTTTTCCCATCTCTTCTTCTATTTCTTCTTTAATCTTCCACCAGCTCATTCCCCAATTTACAAATAAAGAATTTTCCTTAGGAGCTCTACCTATTAATCTTTGAACAACAATATTTCCATCTAAATTCTCAAGAAAGCTTATAACTCTTTCTACATAATCATCCTTTGATAAAGGACTTATCGCTCCAGCCTTATACAATTCTCCCATAACTGTATTTTCCATGATGTATAAAGAGTGAAGCTTAACCTGATCAATTTTAAGAGCTGATAAAATTTTTGCTGTTTCTATTACATCATCCATATTATCATATGGTAAATTCAATATAACATGAGCACAGGTCTCAAAATTATATTTTTTTATTCGTAAAATAGTTTCTATAAATTCTGCTAAACCATGCCCTCTATTAATCTTTTTTAGTGTATGATAATTGACTGTTTGAAGTCCTAATTCTATTGATATATTTATTTTTGTTCTATTACTAAATTCATTTAAAAATTCTAAATATTCATCTGCTATACAATCTGGTCTTGTTGATATTGCAATCTCAACTATATCACCTATAGCAGCTTGATTTATATATTCTTTAAATTTTTCTAGCTTTAAATAGGTATTTGTGTAGTTTTGAAAATAAGCTATAAACTTTGTAGCCTTGTATTTTTTCTTTATATATTCCATATTTCTACTCAACTGTTCTTTTACAGATAAAGTGTTTTCAAGCATTTCAAAACCTGCTCCTACTTCAGAGCAATATGTACACCCACCTACTCCCAAGCTTCCATCTCTATTTGGACAGGTCACAGGTAAGTTAACTGGTAATTTATATACTTTTTCGCCATATTTTTTTAATAAATATTTTGAATATTCATTGTACAATTCATTCATGCTATATTTATGCATCTATTATAATTAATTTATGCATATCCTCTCTTTAATTAAAATTTTAATGAAAAATTTGCATTTTTAGTAAATTATATTTCTAATACTCATTTTTTTTATAGCATTATTTTATCACAAAAGCTAAAAATATAAATACAATTTTGAATTAATTTTCAAAATTTTATTTCTCCAGATTAAAAGAAAGGAGCATAAATCTGTATGCATATTAAAGAAGGTTTAGTTCCAACAGTTATTGGTACAGCAGTAGCAGCAGCAGGATTCGCTTTAAAGGATACCATTCCTAAAACATATAGTGGTGGGATGGTAGGTTTTGGTCTAGCAAATATTGTAATGGGTTCAGCTGACTTAATTAGCTCAAAGAATTCATCAAATAAAGTTGTAGACCAATTTAATAAGGTATTAAATACTTTTAAATAGTTTTTAATACCTAAATTTTGTTTATTTACAATAAAAAGCTATGGGGCCACCATAGCTTTTTATATACTTTAAAAATTTCTCATTTTAAGTAAGTATAACATAAATTAATGCATATAAGCCAGCTAATCCAATAGCACAATATAAGGCTCTTCCTACTATATTCTTATTGCCACCAAAATAATTTGCTATTAAATCCACCTTTAAAAATCCATATATACCCCAATTTAATGCTCCTAATATAATTAATATTGAAGCTATAGCAGTTATAATTCTCATATTATTATCCCCCACATATAACATATTTAATATATTATATTGCTTCAACTCTTAATTATGCTTTCTATTCTTGCTAAATTTTTAATATCATTTTCTATATAATTTGATATACCCTGATTTAAATCATAATTTATATTATTACCTTTAACTGGATATCTCGGAGTATTAAGAACCTTATATAAATTTTTAAGCACAAGGCTTCTATCGAAAATTTTCTTATATTCTGATTCCAATGACAAAGCAATATTCATTGCATTTTCTAAGCAAAGCTTAGATAAGTTATAAACAACCGCTTTACTCGTACCATTCATAAAGCTTGGTGAAGCATAAGGTAATATTTGATTTATTGATGGAATTAAATTCAATCTAGGCTTATCTTCACCTAATACAGAATTACCACCTAAAAATGGATATAGCATACTTTCTCTAAGCCAAAGTCTTAGATTAGGTATAAAATATGCACTATCTACTTCTCTACCCTGAATTTCTATTCTATCCTTACCTTGACTTGATAAAATTCCTGCTATAACTTTCTTTACAGGAACATCCTTTTCCTTTAAAACCTTGTCAATTCCAATAAATTCATGGCAATTGTGCATTACATCATCAACTAAAATTATAGGCTTATCAAAGGCTTTAATAACATCAATTTGCTTTGAAATTGACTGATAAAATGGATATTCTGTAATTTCAAATTCACCAGTATCATATCTAAAGCTTTTTTCAATATGCAATGATTTTGTTATAGAATTAGCCACAATCTTCCCATTAAAAACATTACCAAATGGAACACATACATAATCCTTATTTCCCTCATTTATTTTTTCAACTATCGCTTGTTGAAGCATTTGAACATCAAAATATAATACAAGGCTATTAGGATATATCTTAGTTAGCTCAAGCTTAAGTCTCTTCCTAGTTTCTGCAATTACATTTTTAATTGCCTCAGAAGAAATTAAAGGCTCTTTAATATGATTTTGCATATCCAAGGTCAAGCATAATGGGAACTTCATATCTACAGCATATACATCTCTTTTTAAATCACTAAATTCTAGTTTTTTAAATCCATGAAGCTTTAACAATTCAAAAATTTTATCGTTATCATAGTTTAGCAATGTATTACAATATAAAGCATACGTAAAATCATTTTTTAAGCTATATAACAATGTCTCTGTAAATAATCTCTGCTCTAAATCAGATATATTTTCTGCTGGGTTTGTATATATACCATCTATAATAATAATTTTACCTGATGTATTTTCTCTAACATAATTTGCTACTTCAATATTTTTAAATTCGCTATACATCTGAGCAGTTCCAATTTGATGAAAGGCTGAAAATCCTAATAGCTTTTTATCCTTAGAGTTATCTCTAATAACAAGTAAACTCATATTCTTACTTGATAGCTCTTCTCCAACATTTTCAAGTAAATTAGTATATTTATAGATGTATTGACTCATTTCATCTGAGATATTACTACTAACTCCAAAATTATTTATAACTTCAATTTTAAATGGACGTTTATTAACAATAAGCTTATCTCTAGAAGTATTATCTTCTGTAATTGAAAAACCAATATTATTAATGTATTTCAAAGCTTGTGTATCAATTCCTGCATTATTATACTCTTCATTACATTGTATAATATATGCATTTTTTGTATTTACCTTCAAATCCTCTGGTAAAAGATAAGCCCCAAGCTCATCTGCAATAGATATATCAATAATCTTCTTTCTAATCTTATATGCCTTAGTATTCTTTTGCCAATTAAGCTCATCAATTTTAAGGAAAATCTCGTATCCAAGTTTTTTTGTTTCCTTAATTAATTTTTTATGCTCTAAGGTGAATGGATCAAAGGAGTTAATAAAATATGCAATTTTTTCGTTTGAAACAATAGGATATTTATCCTTTAAAGCTCTACTATATTCACTTAAAAATTTATATATATGATTAAATGACACTGTTGTATTTAAAAAGTTCAAATAATCATTATTTTTATCATCCCATAGACTTATAAGCTTTTTAGATATAAGCTTAAATATTTTAAATTTGTCATTTTGACTTAGTATTTTACTATTAAAAATCTGATTTCCTATTATAAATAGTGCATCTCTTCTTATTTGCTCATCATTATTAGCAAGACCACTAATAATAATACTTAAAATCTTTGTAAACTTTGTATCATATTCATCTATATATTGCTCAAATATATCCTTATATTCAGAATAATTTTCAATCATAACACCAAACACTTCAAGTGCAAGTGAGCTTACATGATTATTTGAATCCTTATATAGCCTTAGTATTTCAAATATAATTTCATCTAACTCCTTTGTATCCAAATACAAAAGAAATTTACCTAGATGACTTGGAATATATCTTGAAATTTCAAACTCCCCTATTTCCAAGCCCTTTGTTAGCTCTATAGATATTTCATTTCTCTGATCTGATGTTAAGAATGAACTAATGCTTAGTAATGCCTTACCCGCTTTACTTCTAACAAGCTCATTAGCACTAACCTTAACGAGGTTAGACAAATGAGCAGCAGCATGTAGGTTTACTACATCATTTGAATTTCTTGCAATATCTAGTATAAAATCTATATTTACTATTTTCTCCATCCAATTAGTTGCAGATTTTAAGTTAATTAAAAATATTTCAGAAATTCTTTTACTCTTTTGATACATAAAATCATTATAATCTGTGATTATTTTATCTGTTTTATCAATACTAAGAAGAATTTTATACTTTAAAAAGTTTATTCCAAGCTTATCTTCAGTTTTTATAGCTTGAATATACTTAAGCATCTTAAGCTTAAGCTGTTTATATATTCTTTCCTTTAGCTTGTCCTCTAAATCCTCACTCTGTGTTATATTATATATATAATTCAAGGAAATAAATTTTATATCCTCATTTTCGCTATTTAAATGCTTGATTATATTATCAAATAAAGAATTTAATTGCTTATCACTAAATAAGCTTATCCTTACACTAGCCAATGATGTTAAAAATAATGCGCTAGTGTATTCATCAAAGCTTATTTTTTCAAAATTTCTAAGTAAAATTTCAATATATTCTTCAAGCTTTTCACCTGAGGTATTTTTAATAAAGGAATCTATGAAATCATATAAATAAAAGGCTGCATTTTCTTTGTCATTAGAATTATTTGATAGCATAAAAAGCTCTAGGTACTTCTCCCAAAGCTTCATAAAAAGGCTAGGTGTATCTACCTCCACAGGCTTATTTATATCAAATAAGGCTATAATTTTACCTAATAAATTAGCCGATGATTTTCTAATTTCATGATCCTCATTACTTAATAAATTATATAGAAAATCAAGAATTTTAAGCTTTCTATTTTTATTTAATAATAAGCTGAACTCATTAAAAACATTAATATAGGTCATAGTCTCTTTCCAAGATTTTGCTGACTTTGCCTTCTCAAGCATATGATTAAAGCTTTCCTCATCGCTTAATAAACTCATAAGCTTAAAATTATTAATTGTAGATATATTTTTATAATAATATAAGATTTCATTTTCTTCTAAAGTTAAAATATTTTTATTAATAATTTCATTATTTCTATTAGATATTAAGAACTCATAATTCCAAGTATTATCATTTTTATTTGAGCATAATAAAATTAATGCTTCTATTGTTAAGCAATTAATAAAATTATCTGGCATATCATAGCTTATTTCAATACCAATAATGTTTGATAAATCAAATCTTTCGTACCATTTATTTGTATAGTATGATTTGCTATATTTTTTTGGACAAGAAGCAGATGCTAGCTCACCTATATGAAGCCCTAACAGCATTAAAAACATCAACCAATACTTTATCTCAATATTAGTATTTTTTAATTTACTTGCTAGCTGTAGTGATGAGCTCCATACAGTTTTAATTTTTTGATAAAGCTTTGAGTTAGTCAGCTCATCATTTAATCTAATTAGCTCGTAAATGTAATTATCGTTATAAATTCTTATAATTTTTTGAAAATTTATATTTTCATCTTGTTCAGTATTATTCAATATAAATAAATCAAAGCTAAGATTGTCATCATTTTGATGAGCCTTTGTACGTAATAACACTACTTTTAAAATTTCCAGATAGACAACACATGCATTTTCATACTTTGGCTTCAATTCAATCGATACTAATTC
>JBPOHM010000046.1:0-1695 GCA_052035585.1 Bacillota bacterium | reverse complement strand
TTTCTGTTATATTTGCAAGTGTTGCAAAATATCCAGAAGCATCTGATAAATATTCTTTAACTATATCCTTTGAAGGTATAAATACAGCTCTTGCCTTTCTTGATGGAGCAACATTCATTTCAGCTCTTATATTTCTTATTTTAGTTACTGCCTCCATAATGAATTGCATATTTTGCTCTTCAGCTTCAAAATGCTCATTTTCACTATATACTGGCCACTGCGCCTTTATAAGTCTTGATGAAGTGTTTGGTAGATTAGACCAAATTTCTTCAGTTATAAATGACATAAATGGATGTAACAACTTAAGCATATCCTTTAATACCTTGATTAATACAAATTTTGCTGTATCCTTAGATATTCCATCTTCACCATATAGTCTTGGCTTAACAATCTCAATATACCAGTCACAATATTCATTCCAAATAAAGTCATAAACATTCTGAGCAGCTATACCAAGCTCGAATTTCTCAAGGTTTTGTGTTACTTCATTTGCAACAGTGTTTACTCTTGAAATTATCCACTTATCTTCTGTTCTAAGGTTTGACATAGCAGTAGCTTCATCTATCAAAGATGTATTTTCACCTAAATTCATTAATACAAATCTTGAAGCATTCCATAGCTTATTTGCAAAGTTTCTACAAGACTCTAATTTTTCAACCTTAAATCTTGTATCATTTCCTGGAGAGATACCTGTCATAAGCATAAATCTTAAAGCATCTGCACCATATTGGTCTATAACCTCAAGTGGATCTACTCCATTACCTAAAGATTTTGACATCTTTTTACCTTCTGCATCTCTCACAAGTCCATGTATAAATACATGCTTAAATGGAACCTCTCCCATTTGCTCAAGACTTGAAAATACCATTCTTACAACCCAGAAGAATATTATGTCATAGCCAGTTACTAAAACATCAGTTGGGAAGAAATATTCAAGCTCTGGAGTTTTCTTTGGCCAACCAAGTGTTGAGAATGGCCATAAAGCTGAACTAAACCATGTATCAAGAACATCCTCATCTTGAGTAATATGTGTACTTCCACACTTACTACATTTTTCAGGTGCAGATCTTAATACCATCATTTCTCCACAATCCTTACAGTAGTATGCTGGTATTCTGTGTCCCCACCATAGCTGTCTAGATATACACCAATCTCTTATTCCCTCTAACCAGTTATAATAGATTTTTGTAAATCTCTCTGGAACAAACTGAACATCCTTATTTTGTGCAGCTTCTATAGCTGGCTTTGCAAGCTCTTCCATCTTAACAAACCATTGGTCTGAAACTCTAGGCTCAACAACATTGTGACATCTATAGCATGTTCCAACATTGTGTGATGTATCTTCTATTTTCAATATATATCCGTTTTCTTCTAAATCCTTAACAAAGGCCTTTCTACACTCATATCTATCCATGCCTTCATATTTGCCAGCAACCTTGTTCATAGTACCATCTTCATTCATACATGAAATGAATTCAAGATTGTGTCTAAGTCCTATCTCAAAGTCGTTAGGGTCATGACATGGAGTTATCTTAAGTGCTCCAGTACCCTTAGTCATATCTGGATACTCATCACCAATTATCTCAATTTCTCTACCTACTAAAGGAACTATAACCTTCTTACCTATTAAATCCTTATATCTTTCATCATCATAGTGAGCTGCTATTGCAGTATCACCAAATATAGTTTCTGGTC
>JBPOHM010000058.1:0-1778 GCA_052035585.1 Bacillota bacterium | reverse complement strand
TGTTTTCTCACAATATCATTATATAAATCGATAACCAGAGGAGAGTTAAAAAAGGATTCCAATTCAGCAGATGTAACTATTTCAGGATATTTTTCACTTAATTTTCTCCAGACAATCTTTTCATAAGAGGAGTAATAATAGACATTACAGGGATAATGTTGCTTGATATAGTGCCAGGCATCAATAAACGCTCTCTCTTCTTGTTTATCATCTATCTCATCTGCAAAAAAATATACATACTTTTCGGTTGCAGGATCTTTATGGTGACGTTCTACAAATCCATGTAAATAACAAAAGTCTCTCATAGGATCAGTCTCTATATCAAAAAACAATTCTGTATCAGCATTAGGGAATTTAATTGGTTTTCTGCTATAAGCATTTTTGTCAATTTTGGCAAGTAATTTAGAGCGGTCATGGTATTTTTTTAAAGATGGTATTCCTATTCCAGGGAAAATAGATTTTTTGCCCATAACCATCTCTTGAAAAGGTTTGCTGGCAAAATCATTAATTTTTTTAAACTCACTGTGAATAATCTCTCTTTTTTTGCGACCTAACTCCGGAATTAAAGTCAAATCTTCTGTTTTCACAAGATATTTGAAACAATGTGTTCTCCAATGACATAATTTGCAGATACCTCCATGGGCTGGAGAGGTAGGCAATCTTTTGTCTAAAATCTGCTTGATATCAGATAATGTTGCCAGATATGTTTCCCACCAGGAAGTCTTATCTCGTTTGCCCTTTGGTCGATTCAGTTCATAATCTATTTTTCTTCCTTTAATATCATAAATAAATGGGTTTTTTGCAGAGGAATAATTCAATTTACGCAAAATATCAGTGTATAAGCTCAATTGAAGGGAATAGTGAATTTTTTGTTTTCCTTCAGACTCACTGGATTCACTTTCAAATGCTGAGCCACTTTTTATATCACCTGGAACATAACCGTCATTATGTTTAAGTAAAATATCCGGCTCCCCAACAAGATTATCGGTAGAAATCCTGCCACTATAGATTAATGAGATGCCCTGACTAATAGCGTCTTTAGTTTTTTTCTCCTTTTCGCTAGTAGAGCAATCACCAAGATCAAGAAATGGGATATCTAGCTCAGCAATTACCTGTTTTTCAAAATCAATTCCTCTCTCCCAAAGTAACCTTACAAAGGCACTTTCCGGATCTCTTTTAGCCGGATCTTCAAATAAGTCGAGATATAAACGATGTGGACATTGAGTATAATTATATAACATATCTGCCGATATTTTTCGATTCATCTTTGGCTACCTATAGTGTAGTATTTAAACATTTGTAAAAAAGCAGATAACTTTTTATTTGTAACAATTATTCATATTAGTTATAACAATTATAAGAGATGATTACAAGTGTAACAATATTGGCTGTATTGATCCAAAATATAATTAAATAATTATATTTTGATAAGAGGTTTACAGTAGATGGTTCTAAAAAATATTAAAATATAAAAAAATACTAAATAGATAGATTTCTTTTCTACTTACTGTGATTAATTAAACGAACTAATGTGGCATAGAGCAGAGAATTTAATTGAAACTATTATTTTGTTTTTAGATCTTTCTATCAACAGAATATGGCTATAAAAGTTTTTTTAAAATATAATATATTTATACTACAATTAATTAAATCACCTTTGAATGCAAAATTAAAATATTTAATATTCAAGCTTGGATAAAAACATTATTATACTATGTTCAACAAATAAAATTTGGCTAAATTATGAGTCAATCCCATTCTTTCTGTAAAATCATATT
>JBPOHM010000306.1:0-4635 GCA_052035585.1 Bacillota bacterium | reverse complement strand
GTACAAATTGGAGCATCTGGATGCTGCTCTGGATTTGACGAGTTTTTCTTTATTTTAAATAGCATATATGTACGAGCTGCAACAGCCTGTGCTTTTAGAGCTTCTAATTCAAAGCTAGCAGGCATTTCTCCAGCAACAACTCCTTTTATATATTCCTCAATTTCAATTTCAAAGACTTCCCTTTTATCAACATCAAAAACTTGTATTGTTCTTCTATTCAAGTCCTCATCTGAAATAGCTAAATCATCAGATTCAATAATTTCGATTTTGGGTTTTTCAGAAGGAAATTTTAATTTTATTAAATAAAGTGATATTGTTGGCACTGCATAAAGAAGCAAAAAAATAATAATACTATATAATATTATACTCCTATAATTAATTCTTCTCATAAGACTTGTCTCCTTTTTAGTTCTGTTTTTAAATTATATAGATTTTTTTTAAAAATAGAACTTATATTACAGCTTGTATGTATATTATGAGTAAAAATGGAAATTATATTATAAAGCAAACATAGTTCGCTTTAGAGAAGAATTGTTCTGATTTTTCTTATTTAAATAAAATTCAACATAATATGATTAAAAGAAAGGAAAGTATGTAAAAAATGAAACAAAATAATTTTTTTAACAAAATGAAAGTGCAATTTATTAGATTTTTTATGAGTGCAAAGAAGAAAAATGCAAACTTTTTTATTGTAGCTCTGTGTATTTGCTTGATTTCGACAGCAATAATATGGAAATATACTAATGATAAAAATAACAAGGATATTGCAAAAGGTGATGATAAGGATCCAAATCCAATAAATACGACAACAGAAGATCCATACAAGGATTATGTTGAAAAAACTATGGATGACTATAAGAAGGCATTAGAAAATCAAAATAAGAACAATAGCCAAGCAGAAAAGGATAAGCTTGCAAAATTTGCTAAACCAATTGCTGGGAAAATAACAAGAGAATTTAATATAACAGAGTTAGTTTACTTTGAAGCCATTGAAGAGTGGAGAACTCACAAAGGCATAGATATAGAAGCAGATGGAAACCTAACTGTAAGTGCTTCATATGATGGAACTGTTGAAAATGTAACTAAGGATAGCACAATGGGTGTTGAAATTGTAATAAATCATGGAGATGATATTTTTACTGTTTATAGCTGCTTATCAAGTAGTGCTGTAAGTGTTGGAGACAAGGTACAAAAGGGACAAAAAATAGGAACTTTAGGTGTAGTTGAAAATATTGAAAAATCAGATCTCCCTCATCTTCATTATGAAATTATTGTAAAAGAAAAAAATTATGACCCGAGTTCATACTATGCAGATTGAAATATGTTCTATTATCAAACAATATAGCATATGAATTAGAAAAAGGGGCATATTAATATCTTCAAAAGGAGATTAGATAGCATGGAGGTAAGTATGAAAGATTACATAGAAAAAAGAGCAATGGAAATAGCTGAGTTTATTATAAATACTGAATCCACAGTACGACAAACTGCGAAGAAATTTGGTGTTAGTAAAAGCACAGTCCATAAAGATGTAACTGAAAGACTTCCGAAAATTAGTCCTCCAATTGCAAATGATGTTAAGAAGATTTTATTAAAAAACAAATCTGAAAGACATATTAGAGGAGGAAAGGCTACACGTCTAAAATATAAAGAATTAGACCAAGATGTAGTGAACATCTAAAAAGACAGGGAAACCTGTCTTTTTTTCTATATATTATTATATTATTCTCTTTATTCTTGCACCTAGGTTCATAAATTTATTTTCAATATTTTCATAACCCCTGTCTATATGGTGAATCTCATGTACTTCAGTTACTCCTTTGGCAACTAAACCAGCAATTATAAGGGCAGCACCAGCTCTTAAGTCAGCTGCATTAACAGATGCTCCTGTTAACGATCCTTTACCTCTTATTTTTGCTATTCTACCATTTACCTCTATGTCCGCTCCCATTTTTATAAGCTCATCAACATAGTTAAATCTACTTTCAAATATACTTTCTTCTATTATACTATTGCCATTTAATGATGATAAGAGCACAGCCATCGGTTGTTGAAGGTCTGTCGGAAATCCTGGGTATGGAAGTGTTTTGATATTTACAGGCTCTAGCTCTTTTTCATAAAATACTCTTAATGAATCTCCATATTCTTCTATTCTCATTCCCATTTCTTCAAGCTTTGCTGTGATTGGCTCTAAATGCTTAGGAATTATACCGTCGATTATAATATCGCCTTTAGTAGCTGCTGCTGCAAGCATGTATGTTCCAGCCTCTATTTGGTCTGGTATTACACTGTATGTACAACCTCTTAGCTCAGATACTCCATTTATTCTAATAACGTCTGTTCCTGCTCCTTTGATATCAGCTCCCATAGCATTTAAGAAGTTTGCTGTATCAACTACATGAGGCTCTTTTGCTGCATTTTCTATTGTTGTTCTACCCTCAGCATAAACTGCTGCAAGCATTATATTTATTGTAGCTCCAACGCTAGCAAAGTCTAAATAAATTCTGTTTCCTACTAGCTTTTCTGTTGATAAGCTAATAGTTTGATTTTCTAAAACATCAACCTTTGCTCCTAAAGCTTCAAAGCCCTTTATATGATAATCAAATTTTCTTGCTCCAATATTACAGCCTCCAGGAAAAGGTGTTGTTACTTTTTTAAATCTTCCTAGACCTACTCCCCACATATAATAAGAGGCTCTTATATTTTTTGGTGAGAATTGAGATATGTTTATTTCCTTTACTTCTGATGGATCAATCTCCATAGTAGTTTCATCAAGCATTACAACCTTTGCTCCAACACCTGTAAGTATTTCCTTAAATACATTTACATCCTCTATAGTCGGAACATTTTCAATAATACACTTTTCCTTACATAAAATTGCAGATGGTATTATAGCAAGAGCAGCATTTTTAAATCCACCTATGTTTACCTTACCTCTTAACTTAACTCCACCCTCTATTAAAAAAAAATTTGACATTTATCCACTCATTCCTTTAAATTAGTCATTATCATTATTTTCACAAAAAAGCAAAAATTATAAGAAGAATCGGAACGATTCTTCCAAGGAATAGACGAAATCTATTCCATATAATAATACTATTTTTTTAATTATTTTGCAACTAAAAAATATTTTGATACCTATAATTTATTCTAATTTATCACTAACTAGATAAGCATAGGTATTATCGCTAAAAATTACCTTCCAAATCAAATCTGTACTTATAGAATTCTTATTCTTAAAATCCTCGTCCTCTTTAGTATAATAACAGATTTGAATACTAGTAATATCCTTATCGCTTATATCATCAAAGGTCATTAGTCTTAAAAGAGCTTCTGTTGCTGATATTGATTTTATGTTTGCTCTTTCATTTATTCTGGCTACCTTCTGTATTTTACAGCTATAAACCTGACCCTTTTTAATAGAGAAGTCTATATATGAATTTTCTAAATTATATCCATTATATTTTTCAACATACTTTACATGTTTAATTGAATTTTCGCCATATTCTAATATTTTGACAAAATCCTTTAAATCAATATCCTTTTCTTTGCAAAAATCATTTATTATTTTTTTTACCTCATCACTAGTTAATAAGGAGCTATCAAGCTTGTCATTTGGCACTTCAAGAGTATCAAGAGAAGTATTAGTATATATAATTTTTTTCATTGCTTCTATTTCAATGCTTTCTAAATCACTGCTGTAAATTAGTATTTCATTATTTACAGGACCATTAAAATTGCCTATAAATCTCTCAACTAGTTCCCTACTTGGTTGAATAATGTCGTATTCCAGTTCTAAAATTGGTGCCTCATGAATTTTATTCGAAACCTCAGAGGATACACTTATCCCTTTTTGTTGTAAAATTGTCTTTACACTATTTAGGAATTCTTCCTTCTCACTTATTTCATTTTTAATATCAGCACTTCTAGAAAAGTAAATAAAGCAAATTAAAAATATATTAACTATTAAAAATGCAACAATTAAGATATTATTAGATTTATTCCAATCCATCTTATAACTCCTTCCTTTACTCAATCAAGCTTCCAGTTATAGCATTAAATACATATGTCTTATCCTTAATTTGAACAATCCAAACTACTATTAGCTGCTGCTCCTTAGGATTTCTAGCATAATCATAGTAAGCAATATAAACATTGTTTATATCAGCAATCATTGATTTATCTATAACTCTTAGTATATTTTCTTCGCCCTCATTTATAGTGACTTGATTTCGTAAAATTTCTTCGAAGGACATTATTTTAACTTCCTTCATCTCTCCTCTGTCCTGCTTAGTGTCTATGTCTCTAATTAGTCTTTTGTATGAAACAACACTATTTCCTATTACCTTAACCTCTAATGCTGCATTCTCTCTAATTTTACTAAAGTAAATTGGCTTATTCTTTATTCTGTATGTAAATATAAAGTTATAACCAAAATTACCTTCGTGCTGTATAGACTGCACATCACTTAAATACATATCTGCATGAAAATTTAAAAAGTTTGAAGCAAATTTGATAGCAGCAAGAAAGCCATTATATACATCACTTGTGCTTTGAATATCAATATTTGAATTAAAAAAGTCTAACAATCCCTCTGGGCTTATTTTAAGCACCTTTTCATTTTTATATACATAG
>JBPOHM010000121.1:0-28094 GCA_052035585.1 Bacillota bacterium | reverse complement strand
CTTCCTTGATAAAATCAGAATTTGTCTTAGTTCTTAATAAGCCATCTAAAAGTCTTTCTGTAACATCAGCTGTTTGGAAATTACCTAAGGCTTTTCGTATTTGCCAAATTGCTTGCAATTCATCACTATTTAATAGTAGGTCTTCCCTTCTTGTACCTGACTTATTAATATCAAGTGCTGGGAATACACGCTTCTCAGATAGCTTTCTATCAAGATGTATTTCCATATTACCAGTACCCTTAAATTCCTCGAAAATTACATCATCCATTCTGCTACCAGTTTCTACAAGAGCTGTGGCTAGTATAGTTAAGCTTCCGCCATTTTCTATGTTTCTTGCTGCTCCAAAAAATCTCTTTGGACTATGTAAGGCTCCAGGATCAAGTCCTCCTGAAAGTGTTCTTCCAGTAGGTGGAATAGTCAAGTTATATGCTCTAGCAAGTCTTGTTATACTATCAAGCAAAATAACAACATCCTTACCATGCTCAACTAATCTTTTTGCTCTTTCTAAAACTATTTCAGCAACCTTAATATGATTCTTTGGAAGCTCATCAAAGGTTGAGTAAACTACATCAGCATTAACTGATCTACTCATATCTGTAACTTCCTCTGGTCTTTCATCAATCAAAAGAATTATAATTTCTATCTCTGGATAATTTCTAGAAATGCAATTAGCTATATTTTTTAAAATAGTAGTTTTTCCTGCTTTAGGAGGTGCAACAATCATTCCTCTTTGACCTCTACCTATAGGAGCTATCAAATCTATAATTCTCATTGCAATATCTCTTGGACTTGATTCAAGTCTTATTCTTTGATCAGGATAAATAGGAACTAAAGAATCGAAATCCTTTCTATTACGTGCTAATTCAGGATTTAAATCATTTACCTCATTTACGTACAATAAAGCTTTAAATTTTTCACCTGGCTTTGGAGCTCTTGTAATACCTTTTACCTTGTCTCCAGTTCTTAAATGAAATCTTCTTATTTGCGAAGGTGATATATAAACATCTTCATCACTAGTTAAATAATTATTAGTTCTTAAAAATCCATATCCATCAACATGTACTTCTAATATACCTTGAACATGAATTATCTCTCCTAAGCTATCAGCTTCCTCTATATACTTCTCTAATACTATTTTTTTCTCAGCCTTGTCTATTTCCTTATTTTTATCAATAGTATTATCATCAACTTTAATAGTATCTATATTACTATCAATTTCATCAAGTAAGGTCTTAGCTCCATTAGCTTTACTTTTCTCTTCTTTAATTATATTATTAATGTCATTTTCCTCTTTTACTGTTTTAGTTTTATTTAGATTATCTTTATTGATGCTTCTTGCTTCACTTATCTTTTTAATATTTTCTGTCTCATCTACTTTTTCTAATTTTTCAATTTTCTCTAATTTAGAAATTATAACATCGATAAGATCTTTTTTATTATATTTATAAGCATCATTAATCCCTTTGTCATGAGCCAACTGTTTTAAGTCAACAAGCTTCATATTTGACAAATCTGATATGTTCAAAAAAACACCTCCGTTTTTAATAAATAACGTTTATAATTAAAAAACTACTACGTTCTTAAATATATATGTATAAATTGCTTTTTAGCAATAAATCTTTCTTATTCTATTATCTATATAACTTTAACCATTCTTGGGAAATTGGTAAGATAAGTAATTTGATAAGCACCCATATAATACCAAAGTATTTCAATTAAGTCAAGAGCAAATTTTTTAAAAATTCAATATATACATATGACTACAAATCTCTACAAAAATTTAAAAAAAGTATTATAACACTATTCACAAATCAATCTATATATGTTATACTATATTATGTAATATTAATCTATAATATAAAGTACATTATAGATTAATAAATGATATTATTATATTCTAAGGAGACTTTATAATGGATAGAGAGTTAGCCCTCAATATTGTTAGGGTAACAGAAGCAGCAGCATTAGGTTGCGCTAAATTTTTAGGAAGAGGCGACAAAGAAATAGCAGATCAAGCTGCAGTAGATGCTATGAGAAGCATGTTTCAAGTTCTAGATATTTATGGAACAGTAGTTATAGGTGAAGGAGAAATGGACGAAGCACCTATGCTTTACATCGGAGAAAAAATAGGAAGATGCTGTGATGGAAATCCAGAGATAGACATAGCTGTTGACCCATTAGATGGTACAAATCTAGTAGCTAAAGGACTTCCAAATGCAATATCAGTAGTTGCAGTTGCACCAAAGGGTTGCCTACTACACGCACCTGATATGTATATGGATAAAATAGCAGCTGGTCCAAAGGGTGTTGGTGTAATTGATATTAAGGCACCACTTCAAACTAATATTCGTAATTTAGCTAAAGCTCTTAATAAGGATATTAGTGAGGTAACAGTTGTTATGCTAGATAGACCAAGACACCAAGAATATATTGATATAATTAGAAGATTAGGTGCAAGAGTAAAATTATATGGAGATGGTGATGTTGCTACAGCAATATCATGTTGCTTCCAAGACTCTGGAATAGATTTAATGATAGGTAAGGGTGGAGCACCAGAGGGAGTTATAGCAGCAGCAGCTATAAAATGCTTAGGTGGTGAGTTCCAAGGAATACTAGCACCAGAAAATGATGAACAAAGACAAAGATGTAAACAAATGGGACTTGATGATGTTAACAAGGTATTAACTATGGAAGACCTAGTAAAGGGTGATGACATAATTTTTGCAGCTACTGGAGTTTCTGACGGAGATTTACTTAAGGGTGTTAGATACTATTCTAACAATAGTGCTAAGACATACTCATTAGTTACTCGTTCTAAATCAGGTACTATACGTTTTATTGATACAATTCATACCTTTGATAAAAAACCAAAATATGCATATTAAAAAAACATTAAAATAGCAGACCTTTTAGTCTGCTATTTTTTTATAATCTAAATCTAGTTTATCAAGCTCAAATACTCTAATTGAGTCCTTAATTGTTTTTTCCTTTGCCCTATCTGCATATTTATTTATACATGCTGTATTGCTTGGCTTTCTATTTAGTGAAAGTGGTCCATTTACACAACCTCCCTCACAAACCATACCTTCAATAAAATTAGCATCCAATTTACCTAGTCTTGCTAGCTTTAATGCTTTTTCGCATTCTGCAAGACCATTACAAACAATAGGTTTTACTTCTATATTATATTTATTATCTTCAATAACATGCTTAACTGCTTCACTAAGACCACCTGAACGAGCAAATATCCTTCCAAATCTAGATGCATTATCTAATGGCTTCTCTTCACAAGCAGATACATCTATTTCCTTTGCATCCAAATATGCTTGAAGCTCTTCAAAGCTCATTACATAATCAATATCATTTTTGTATTCTTCATGTTGAGCCTCTTCCTTTTTAGCAACACAGGGTCCTATAAAAATAATTTTAGCATCTGTGTCTGTATGCTTAATTAATCTTGCGGCTGCAATCATAGGAGATACTGCTGTAGATATGTTATCTTCTAAATCACTATATTTCTTTTTAATCAATGATACAAATGCTGGACAACAAGAAGAAGTAATAAACCTCTTGTGTTTTATTTCCTCCACAAGCTGGCTTGTCTCATACTGAGCTATTATATCTGCTCCAATAGCAGCTTCAACAACATCATAAAAGCCTAGCTTTTTAAGTGCTTCTACAACCTGCTCTATTGAATTTTCTGGAAACTGAGCTGCAATAGCTGGTGCAATTACACAGTAAACCTTATATTTTTTATTATTATCAGACCTTTTAATCAATCTTGCTATCTCTAGAATGTGTGATTTATCTGTAATAGCTCCAAAAGGACATTTAAGAACACAGGCTCCACAGGCTATACATTTTTCATGGTCTATTATTGCTTTTTTTGTAGCAGAATCTATTTGTATTGCATTAAGCTTACAGGATGTGTAGCAAGGCCTTCTAACATCAGATATTGCTTCAAATTGACAGGATTGATGGCATTTTCCACACTCTATACATTTATCATAATCTATATGAGCCTTTTTATTAACAATAGATATTGCCTCTACTGGGCAGTTAGCTACACAATGATGAGCTAAACATCCTCTACAAGCTTCTGTAACAGAAAATCTATTTACTGGACATTCATCACAAGCTAATTCAATTGTATTAACTACATGCTCGTTGTATTCATAAAGCACATGCTTTATTCTTTCACTAACAATTGCTCTTTCTTTGTAAATACAACATCTAATCTGTGACTTTGGTCCTTCTGCAATCCTTTTAGGAATATTAAATAAATCCTTTAACAAATTATCATTAAGCTCAGCTTTAAGAATTTCCTTTAAAACAGAATATTTAATAAACTGAACATGATTATCAAATTTTTTCATTTTTAAATTACTCCTTAGTATGTTTTGTTACAAATACGTTACTGATACTTGCTTTCCAATTTTCTTTAACTCTTCCATAATTCCATTTATTATTTTTACTTTAATGTTGAAGCCCATTGGAAACTTTGGATTTTGATGAGCTGGATTAACAGCCTTACCTACATAAAAATTCACATGAGTGCTTTCTTCAATCAACATTTTAGTTATTAGAGAGCAACCATCATAGGTGTTGTAATTTACATAATTTTCTTGATTACTATCATTTAATTGTGTTAATTTATCAAGCACTTTGCCAAGTGTTAACACTCCTTCTGTCACAAGATCAAATCCATCCATATATGCTATTGGTGGTATGTCCTTTGTCATAGAGTCCATATCAACAATCATCTCACGCTTAAGTATGTTTTGAGCAATTTGTGCCGTTGTACCTCCACAAATCACCTTCTTTGAATCTCCACTTACCATTTTGTCAACCAAATATGTATCTAGGCTTTTATCAGATGGAGGTCCTACGAACATATCTATATATTGTGGCTTTCTTACTTTAATTGTCAATATTGTAGTATCATCACCAGGCTTTCCTTCATACAGATTATTGCAAACACCAATAAAATTACCATTTAAAACCTGAGATGTGTGATTTAATTTATTTAGGCTTGATAAATATTCATTTATTTCATTCCAACCCCAACCCAAGTTAAGCAATCCACCTATTCCGGCATGAACTGCACCATCACTAACTACATTGATTGTATCACCTAAGGAAAGCTGAATATTGGATTCAAAAACCTTCTTATTGCCAAAATACCTTTCCCTTTTCTCTACTTTTTTACTTGTCCCATCTTCATTATAGTAAAAATAGCTAGGTCCATCATATTCTGCTATGTATGCATTATAATTTTTATCTATCTTAATTATTGTAAAGGTTGAATATGCAAGCTTTCTTACTTTACATTCAGGAAGTGTATTGATTATAGTTTCGATAGTTTCCTCTATACTTGCACCATTTTTTAGCATTGTTGCTGCTATTTTAGATGTCAATGTTGATAATATATTAGCCTTTACACCACTTCCTAAGCCATCAGATAAAACTGCTATATACTCATCATCTGTTTGAGCAATCTCAACCTTATCTCCACAAAGCTCTTCCCCTACATGATTTATGCTCTTATAACTTATGTCTATAAAATATTCCATCACTCGCCACTCTCTTCATCTGCCACTATTTTTTTTAGCTTTAATAAGGTAGTTTTTGTCTCAGCTGTAGTTTCACCTAGAAGTCCTGCTATTTCTTGTGCTACACGCATCTGCTTCTCAATAACCTTATTAGTGCTCTCGATTGTACTTAATCTTAGTTCTAATAGCTTCTCTTTCTTTTTCTCCTCATCTGTAACATCAAGTAAAATACCAAAGAGAATATTTAATTTTGGTAGATATATAATGCTGCTGTATGCAATAATTCCATATTTATCTAATACAACCTTCTTGCCTATTATATCGTTGCCAGTTTCAATAACAGTTTTAAAATCTGTAGTAGGTATTAATATTGAAAGGTTTTTACCAATCATATTTTCAGCCTTAGCATTAAATGTGTCCTCAGCCTTTGGATTTATATCAATAATATTTAAATTTTCATCAACGATAAATAATATATTTGGTGAATAATCAAAGCTAATATTCGAGATTCTTTCAGCCTTATTTCTCATATATGGAATACACATTTCCGGATGCGAAAGTCCATTTAATACTGAAATTGCTTTATCTCGACAGGTTTCATACCCACAGGAGCCACAGTTAAGCTCATCCTCTTTTGAGTGCTTACCAATGTTTGATAAAACCTCTAGTATTTGCTCTTCTGAATAATTAACTGCTTCTATATGCTTGTCCCTAAATTTACGAGAAAAATCTATATTGTAATTAATATCTTCTATATTCTTCTTCTCATTTTCATTTTTCTTTAGCTTGTTTCTTATAAGCACCTGTCTTATATATGAGTTACCATCTATCTTTGAAATTGCAGGCCCTCCCATACAAGCACCTTCACACATGTTTGCCTCTATGCAAATATTGTTTAATTCATTTTCTCTTAATGCTTCAAATAAATTCTTACAGCTTTTCGAACCAGCAACAGCTATACTTGTATATTCCTTTTCACTTAATACATCAGCCAATCCTGCTAATATTCCCTTTTCTATAGGGTATCTCTGACCAGTTGTTGCTCCGGTTGCATCAGGAAAAGCTACCTCACAAGCCTCAATATTTATATTATATTTTTCAAAATACTCTTCAATTTCTTCAAAGGAAATAACAGCATCCATAATACCTGCTACTTGATAAGGATATGCCTCACATTTTTTAGCTATACAAGGGCCTAAAAAAGTTATATAGGATTCTTTTCCATATTTTTTACGCAGCATTTTACTATGTGCAATCATTGGTGAATCTATTGGCATAAGCTTGTCTAATAGTTCTGGGAAATATGACTGCACCATTAAATTTACTGATGGACAGGCTGTTGTGATCATAATTTTTCCATTGGCCTTTTTTATATATTCTCTATACAATTCAGTAGTTTTTACTGCACCAATAGATGTTTCCTCTACTGCATAAACTCCTATTTTCTTCAAGGCACCTATTAGCTTATATGGCTCCTTAAAAATTCCAAGATAAGATGGAGCTATGCTAATTATAACCTTCTTCTTATCATTAATAGCTTGTATTACATTATCTAAATCACTAAGAATGCTTCGAGCATTTTGTGGACAAACTAAAAAACAGGTTCCACAAGCAACACACCTATTTTCTTCTATCTGTGCTCTGTCATCTACCATTTTTATTGCTTTAACAGTACAATTTCTAACACATTTATAGCAGTTTTTACAATTAGCAGGTACAAAATCTAGTATTTTCATTTCTCTAATTCCTCTAAAACATGCTCATTGAAAAATTCTTCTACTGTATCTGGAACAACTGAATATATCTTTTCATCAATTTTTGTTGAAACTGCCTCTGTACAATTTCCTAAGCAAAATGCAGCTTTAATTACTACTCTATCTTCAAGATTGCTATTTTTCACGCACTCCTTTAATTTCTCAATAACCTCATAGGAACCCTTTAGATGACATGCACTTCCTACACAAACACTAATATTTAGCATAAAACCTCCTAAGCCTTTTCCCTTAATATCAATATAATTATAATTTTTATATATTTAAAAGTCAATTAAAACGTTAAATAATTAACAATATAAACTTTATATATAACTAAACTCTCTTAATTAAGTTAAAATAATAATTTATTTATTAAATAAACTTGTCTAAATAAAAAGGTGGTCTAGAGTTTTCTAAACCACCTTGATTTATTTTTTGAATTATCTTTTTATACTTAAAATCTCTCTTGCTTCGTTTGGTGTTGCTATTTCTCTACCTAATAATTTAGCTAATTGAACAACCTTCTCAACCATTTCACCATTAGACTTAGCTAAAACACCCTTTTCCATGTACACGCTGTCTTCAAAGCCTATTCTAACATGTCCACCCATAGCTATTGTAGCAGCTGCAATACTCCAATTATTTCTACCGATACCTGTTGCTGTCCAAGTTGAACCTTGTGGTATACTGCCTGCCATGAAAACTAGGTCACGAATAGTTGCTGACATTTGTACTCCAAGTACAAAGTCAAAGTGTAAAGGATGAACTAATAAGCCTTTTCTATCAGCCTTTAATGCTATGTCAATCATACCTTTGTCGAACACCTCAAGCTCTGGCTTGATTCCTCTTTCCTTCATGATTTTAGCGAAGTTAAATATTGTGTTGTCAGTGTTAACAAATATTTCGTCTCCTCCAAAATTGCATGTTCCACAGTCAAGTGTTGCAAATTCTGGTGTAGGAACTATGTCTGTAGAAGCTAATCTCTCTAAGTCTGTCATACCAACAGCACCACCTGTAGAAGGTTGGATTATAACATCTGGACAAAGCTTTCTAATAGCATCTACTGCCTCTTGGAATCTCTTTGTATCTTGAGTAGGAGTTCCATCATCCCATCTAACATGAAGATGTATAATTGATGCTCCAGCATCATAAGCTGATTTTGCCTCTCTTGCTATTTCTTCTATTGTATAAGGAACAGCTGGGTTTTGCTCCTTAGTAACCTCTGCTCCACATATAGCAGCTGTAATAATTAATTTTTCCATAATAATTTTCCTTTCTTATTAATTTATCTCTATTTTTATTGCTTTTTCAGGTTTAAAATCATTTTGTAGGTCATAGATATTATGTGCTGTAGATTCCATTAGGGTTCTTCCTTCTAATGAATATGTACGCATAAATCTATTTTCATTAACAAGTGTCCAGTATTCTTTATCCCATGTTAAATAACCAACATCATCTGTTTCCTTTTCCTTAAGCGTGAACTCTACCTGTCTGTTGTTACGCATAAGATTGATTAAATCATTTATCGTAACATCATGCTCAACTTTATTTATTAAGTCATATGCTTTCATTTAGTCCTCCACATTTGCTAATTTGTAAATATATTTCATTAGTAATATTATATACTTTTTTACTATTTAAAACAAGTATCTTTTATATTTCTTATTTTAAAGTAATTTCAACAACAGTGTCTATAGGATCAGGAAGATATGGTGTTTTACTTATACTCACAAATACTACATCTGGGTAATTACTTACTATCCAGTTATTTGCAATTTTTAGTTCACTACCATCACATAATAGACGAATTCTCTCAACCCTATCTGCACTTATTCCATATAGAGGAATATAACCTATGGAGTTCTCCATTACATGATAATATATCTTATTACCATTTTGAGTTATTCTTCCATTTTCAGGCTTTGGTAAATTAGATGCTTTACAGCCATATATACTCCTTTTGTTATACTTCATCCAATTTCCAACTTCTTTTAATATCTCTACTGACTCTTTTGGTATTCTACCATTTGCATCAGGACCAACATTAAGCAGCATATTTCCATTTTTACTTACACATTCAATAAGCTTTTTTATAATAGTTGATGCTGGTTTGAAATTTTTATCAAGTGCTGTGTATCCCCAATTATCATTCATTGTGATACAAGCCTCCCAGGCTAACTCATTACCCTCCTCATCAAATAGTCCATTTGGTGGAACTATTTGCTCTGGACTAACAAAGTCTCCACTAAATGAAGTAGGATTTTTTGTAGCTATAGTGCCAAAGCCCTCACCACTTACTTCAAGTCTATTATCAACTATGATATCTGGCTGATATGTTCTTACCATTTTCATTAGCTCAGAAGCCTTCCATTTTTCACCCTTCATATCACCATATGAAAAGTCAAACCATATTATATCAAGCTTTCCATACTCAGTACATAGCTCCTTTACCTGTGCATGCATATATTGTAAATAATTATCAAAATTATGTATCTTTCCTTCATAATCCTTGTTTTCTCTCATTGGATGATGCATGTCATTATAGTGAGGATAATCCTCATGGTACCAATCAATTAAAGAAAAATATAGACCTACTTTTATTCCTTCATTTCTAAATGCTTCAAGAAATTCTCTAACAAAGTCTCTGCCTGCTTTAGTATTAGTTGATTTAAAATCAGTATATTTAGAATCAAATAAGCAAAAGCCATCATGGTGCTTGGCAGTAAAAACAGCATATTTCATACCAGCTTCTTTTGCTAATCTTGCCCACTCTGTAGGTTCAAAGCTCTCTGGATTAAACTCTTCAAAATACCTATTATAATCCTCTTTACTCATTTTCTCAGTTGAGCGAATCCATTCACCTCTAGCAGGTATTGAATATAGTCCCCAATGAATAAACATGCCAAATCTATCATTTTTGAACCATTCCATCCTTTTGTTATACATCTCTCGGTTGAACATGTCTAATATTTTCCTTTCTAATTTTTTTATTATAACAATAATATAAAAGGATGGTTCGCGACTCCATCCTTTTATATTTTTGTATCTTGAGCGAACTTTATTCGCTATTAATATTTCATTTCTGCCATTCTCTTATATGAAGCTAATCTTTCTTTAGCATCTTCTTCAGCAACAGCATATAAGTCTTCTGCTACTTCAGGGAAAGTTCCTTTTAATGAGCTGTATCTTACTTCTCCCTCTAAGAACTCTCTAAATGATGCAGTTGGTTCCTTAGAATCCAATATGAATGGGTTCTTACCTTGTTCCTTCAATAATGGGTTGTATCTGTATAAATGCCAGTATCCAGCTTCAACAGCTTTCTTCTCTCTTTCAACAGTTTTGCCCATTCCAGCTTTAATTCCATGGTTGATACATGGAGCGTAAGCTATAATTAATGAAGGTCCTTTATAGCTTTCTGCTTCTGCAAGAGCTTTCATTAATTGATTTTTGTCTGCTCCTAAAGCAACCTGAGCTACATATACATATCCATATGTTGCTGCAATCAAGCCAAGGTCTTTTTTCTTAATTCTCTTACCTGCAGCTGCAAACTTAGCAACTGAAGCAGTTGGAGTAGATTTTGATGACTGTCCACCAGTATTTGAGTAAACCTCAGTATCAAATACCAATACGTTTACGTCCTCACCTGATGCTAATACATGGTCTAATCCACCATATCCTATATCATAAGCCCAGCCGTCTCCACCAAATATCCAAACTGATTTCTTAACTAGATAATCCTTCTTATCAAGTATTTCTTTGATTGCATCCTTACAAGCATCACATGGCTTAAATCCATCCAATACCTTAAGAACTTTTTCTGATGCAACCTTTGATGCATCTGCATCTTCCATACTTGCTATCCACTCATTGAATGCTGCTTTTACATCTTCATTGCTTGTTTTTGCAAGAACAGCTTCCATATTAAGCTTAATATTATCTCTAATTTGTCTTGTAGCAACTGCCATACCATATCCATATTCAGCATTGTCTTCGAATAATGAGTTAGCCCATGCTGGACCTCTTCCGTTGCAATCTGTTGTATATGGTGTTGATGGAGCTGAACCACCCCAGATTGATGAACAACCAGTAGCGTTAGCTATTAACATTCTATCTCCATATAATTGAGTTACTATTCTAGCGTAAGCTGTTTCACCACAACCAGCACAAGCTCCTGAGAACTCTAAGTATGGTTGAGCAAATTGGCTACCTTTAACTGATTTATCTGCAAATTCCTTCTTATTTGTCACTTTGCATACTGCATATTCCCAGTTAGGAACTTCCTTCATTTGTGTTTCAATTGGTTCCATAACTAAAGCTTTTTCTTTAGCTGGACAAATATCAGCACAGTTTCCACATCCTGTACAATCTAATGGTGATACTTGTATCTTGTATTCAAAACCTTCAAATCCCTTACCAACAGCCTTTTTAGTTTCAAATCCTTCTGGAGCATTAGCCTTTTCTTCTGCATTTAATAAGAATGGTCTAATTACTGCATGTGGACATACAAATGAACATTGGTTACATTGTATACAGTTTTCTATCTTCCAAGCTGGAACATGAACTGCTATACCACGTTTTTCATATGCTGCTGTACCATGAGGGAATACTCCGTCTTCTCTACCAACAAATGTACTTACAGGAAGCTTATCTCCTTCTTGTCTGTTCATAACTTCAACAACGTCTGTTATGAAGGCAGGTTTTTCTCCACAGCCTTGACATGCTTCACAAGTAGTTTCACCTGTTGCATTTGACCAAGATGCTGGAACTTCAACCTTAACTAAGTCAGAAATTCCTCTTTGAACAGCTGCTTTGTTCATATCAACAATCTTGTCACCTTTTTTACCATAAGAATCTACTATAGCAGCTTCTAGATACTTAACTGCTTCTTCTACTGGAATAACATTAGCTAATTTGAAGAAAGCAGATTGCATTATCATGTTAGTTCTGTTTCCTAAGCCTAACTCTTCAGCTATCTTAGTTGCATTTATTGTATAGAAATTAATTTTCTTATCAACTATATATTTTTTCATTTTAGCTGGTAAATTTGCATCTAATTCTTCAACTGACCATTGAGTATTTAATAAGAAGTTTCCGCCTTCTCTTAAGCCTGCTATAACATCATATTTATCAACATATGATTGTTGTGAGCAAGAAGCGAAGTCTGATTCATCTATTAAATAAGTTGAACGAATTGGTTTTTTACCAAATCTTAAGTGTGATACTGTTATACCACCTGATTTTTTACTATCATATGAGAAATATCCTTGAGCATACAATGGTGTATGGTCTCCGATAATCTTAATAGCACTCTTATTTGCTCCAACTGTTCCATCAGAACCAAGTCCCCAGAACTTACATCTTACAGTACCTTCTGCTGAAACATTTATAGGATCCTTTAATTCTAATGATGTAAATGTAACATCATCATTTATACCTATTGTAAATTTATTTTTAGGATTTGCTTGTTTTAGGTTATCATATACTGCAAATATTTGAGCTGGTGTAGTATCCTTTGAACCTAAACCATATCTTCCAGCAACTATAACTGGTTTTTGCTCTGCATCATAGTATAATGATTGAACATCTAAGTATAATGGATCTCCTAAAGCTCCTGGTTCTTTTGTTCTGTCAAGAACAGCTATTTTCTTAACTGTTTTTGGCATTACATCAAAGAAGTATTTAGCTGAGAATGGTCTGTATAGATGAACTATTAATAAACCAACCTTCTCACCTTTTTCTATTAAATAATCTACAACCTCTTGAATTGTTTCTGTAACAGAACCCATAGCTACTATTACATGCTCAGCATCAGCTGCTCCATAGTAGTTAAATGGTTTATATTCTCTACCTGTTAACTTACTAATCTCTTGCATGTAGCTGTTAACAGCGTCTGGAACTGCTTCATAGAATTTATTTGAAGCTTCTTTTGCTTGGAAGAATATATCAGGGTTCTGAGCAGTACCCTTAGTATATGGATGCTCTGGATTTAAAGCTCTGTCTCTGAAAGCTTTAACTGCATCATAGTCAACTAACTTTGCAAAATCAGCATAATCTATAACTTCTATCTTTTGAACTTCATGAGATGTTCTAAATCCATCAAAGAAGTGAACAAAAGGAATTCTAGTTTTTATAGAAGTTAAATGAGCAACTCCGCCAAGATCCATAACTTCTTGTACACTGCTTGATGCTAACATTGCAAAACCTGTTTGTCTTGCTGCCATAACGTCTGAGTGATCACCAAAAATTGATAATGCATGACCTGCCACTGCTCTTGCAGTAACGTGGAATACGCATGGTAACAATTCTCCAGCTATTTTGTACATATTAGGAATCATTAAAAGCAATCCTTGTGAAGCTGTATAAGTTGTAGTTAAAGCTCCTGCTGATAATGATCCGTGAACAGCTCCTGCTGCTCCAGCCTCTGATTGCAACTCAGTAACTCTTACTGTTTGACCAAAAATATTCTTCTTACCATTTGCAGCCCATTCATCTGAAAGCTCTGCCATTGATGAAGATGGTGTTATTGGAAATATTGCAGCTACTTCTGTAAAAGCATATGAGACATACGCTGCAGCCGTATTTCCATCCATGGTTTTCATAACTTTTGCCATTTATAATTTTCCTCCTTAGGTTATTTTTTCGATTTCATTGACAAGTATATCTTAAAATCAACAAAAATGCAACAATGAAATCGCAGCATAGTAAGTTATTGTATCGATTTATATATATATTGCAATTCTTTTCAAAAATCTTGCACATCGGCTCTACTGCTTATTATTCGACAATTTAAAATTAATGCTTTATATTTTTATGTCTAATTAAAATAACTTTTTCCAAATTTTAAAATATTAAATTAAGAAAAAATATAAAAATAAAATAGTTTAATTATTAACAAACTTATTCTCCGGTTATACTATTAAATCTCTTATTATATAAGTCCAAAGCGCTATATCCCAACAGTTTTTGTCTATAATTCTTTGCTGCTACTTCAACAACTGTAGCAATATTTCTACCTGGTCTTACTGGAATAGTTACAAGTGGAAGCTTAACATCTAGAATAGAGGCCTTTGTATCATCAGTACCCAACCTATCATATTCCTTATTTTCATCCCATTCCTCTAGGTCTATAATAAGACTTATAAATTGATCTATTTTTATAGAGCCTACTCCATAAAGGTGTTTTATATCTAGTATGCCTAGTCCTCTAATTTCAAGAAGATGCTTTGTTAGCTCTGGGCAATAACCCTTTAATCTATTATCAATTTTCTTTACAATAACAGCATCATCAGCTATTAATCTATGTCCTCTTTTTACTAACTCAAGTGCAGTTTCACTTTTTCCTATACCACTTTTTCCTCTAATAATAATACCTATACCAAAAACCTCAACACATACACCATGAACAGTTTTCTCTGGAGCTAATTGCTCTTCAAGATAATTCACTGTATCATTGATAAACTTCAATGTCTTTTGCTTTGTTCTCATCACTGTTCTATCATGCTTTTGAGCATATTTTAATATATCCTCATCTATATCCATATCTTGTGCAATAATAAGTACAGGTATATCAAAGCTAAAGAATTTATCGAGCCTTTCCTCTTTAACAGATTTCTCAAGAGTTCTTAAATAATAAATTTCAGTTTTTCCTAAAACCTGAATTCTCTCATGTGCAAACCAATCAAAAAATCCTGCTAACTGAAGGCCAGGTCGAACTACCTCAGCAGCATATATCTTCACAGTATGAGCATTTGTTGAAGTGTAAGCTTCAATTAAACCAAGGTGTTTTTTTAAATCATCAATTTTAAGGTACATCATAATAAGCACCAACCTTTATTATAATTCATAACATCTACATTATACATTATTTGCACTAAAAATACAAATATATTGTTACTTTAAAAAAAAATTAATCTAGAGATATGATTGCAAAAAATACTAAATTTTGCTATACTCATATTACTTAACATAAAATATATAATCTCATTGTGTGAGATTTTAAATTAGGAGAATTTTTATGAATACAATGTTTTCAAGTATAATAGAAAATAGTAGAAAATACACAGCTCTTGGCAATGTAGCATCCTACATACCTGAGTTGTCTAAAGCAAATCCTAATGATCTTGGTATTTATGCTATTGATATGGATGGTAATGAATATTTCGCAGGTGATTATGATAAGAAATTCACATTACAAAGTATATCTAAGGTAATAACTCTTATGCTTGCTTTAATGGATAATGGTGTACAAAAGGTTTTCTCATATGTAGGGGCAGAGCCAACCGGAGATAGCTTTAACTCTATCGCTAGCTTAGAAGTGAAAAACATACATAAGCCCTACAATCCTATGATAAATGCTGGTGCAATTCTAATTTCATCATTAATTAAAGGAAATAGTGCAAAAGAGAAAATTGACAGAATTCTTGAATTTACAAAAATATTAACTAATAATGAGAATATAAATATAAATGAAAATACATACTTATCTGAGAAGATGACTGGTGATAGAAATAGAGCTCTAGCATACTTTATGAAGAGCTACAATGCTATGGAGGGTAATGTTGATGATATACTTGATGTATATTTTTCACATTGCTCAATGGAGGTAACCTGCAAGGATATTGCAAAAATAGGAATAGTTTTAGCAAATGATGGGATACTACCTTGGAACGAAAAAAGGATTATTTCCAAGGAAATATGTCGTATTACAAAGACAATTATGGTTACTTGTGGTCTTTATGATGCTTCTGGCGAATTTGCGATGCATATAGGTATACCTGCCAAATCTGGAGTAGGTGGTGGAATACTTGCAGCAGTACCTAAGAAAATGGGTATAGGTGTATATGGGCCTGCACTTGATGCCAAGGGAAACTCAGTAGCTGGAATACAAGTTTTACAGCAGCTTTCAGAAAAATTAGATTTAAATATTTTTTAAATAGTAAAACAAAACTATTAATATGTAATATTTTGTTTTCATTGGAAGAATCCTTCGGATTCTATGTTACGGAGGTTAATATGTTGAAAATAGTAGCAAAAAGTCTTATAAAGGAAAATGAGCTTGAAAAGGCAATAATCTTATACAAAGAGCTTGTTAATGAGACTTTAAAGGAAGATGGTTGTATATCATATGAATTATTACAGGATATTAATAATAAAAACATGCTTGTAATTGTTGAAGAATGGGAAAACGACACAAGCTTTGAAGCTCATAAAATTTCTGAGCATTTTACTAGAATAGTTCCTCAAATTAGTAATATTAGACAAAACTCAGAAATAAATATTTTAAAAAGAATATAATGTTATTAGCTTATAATAAATATTGCTTAATTAAATTTAACTAACATTAAAATCTTTATAATATACGGAGGATTTATGAATAAAAATTTTATTGAAATAAAAGCAAATGACATCGAGAAGAACACATTTACTCAAATAGGTAATGATTATATGCTAATAACAGCTAAAAAGGATACTAAAGTCAATACAATGACTGCATCATGGGGTGGCTTTGGTGTGATGTGGAATAAAAATGTAGCATATATAGTTGTTCGTCCACAAAGATATACGAAAGAGTTTATAGATAGTGCTGATTACTTTTCACTTAGCTTCTTTAGTGGAGAATTAAAGGATAAGCTTGCATATTTAGGAACTGTTTCAGGCAGAGATGAGGATAAAATATCAAAAACCGGATTAACAACAGTACTCGAGGATGATGTTCCTTACTTTGAAGAAGCTAAGCTTGTATTGTTCTGTAAAAAATTATTTGCATCTGATTTTAAAGAAGAAAATTTTATTGATAAGGATACTATGAATAAAAATTATCCTAAAAAGGATTTTCATACTTTATATATTGGTGAAATAACAAAGGTTATTAGAAAAATCTAATAATCATAGATAATATAGTAAATAAACAGCACCTTAAATCTTAGATTTAAGGTGCTGTTTTATGTTCGCAAATTTTTTAATATAGCTTATTAGCTTCTTCTCTTAGCATTAATTCTTGCTCATCAGTAGTTTCATCAAGAACTAAACCATGAGGTGCTTTTTTACCATCCTTGTCAACATGGATAAATGTTAAAAACCCATTAACTGGTGCCATATGTCTAGTTTCTGAAAAAGCAGATGTATGAACAGTTATACTTGTAGTTCCAAGACGTACTATTCTACTTTTAAATGTTATTATATCACCCTTTGTAACTGGTGATCTAAATTGAAGTCCATGTATATTCATACATACTAAATTCTCTGGATTACCTACCTTAACAGCTGCTGTTACAAAGGCTGCTTCAACAAACCACTCTGCAGTTCTCCCGGCAAATAAAGTTCCATGATGATTTAAGTCTTCTGACTTTACTAATCTTGATATTAAAAATTCCTTCATATTTATATATCTCCTAATTTACACTGCTTTTTTCTTTCTTTTTTGCCACATAACCCATAAAGGACCAGCTATACATATTGTTGAATAGCATCCAGATATCATACCAAATGTCATTGGAAGAGCAAATTGTTTAATTGATTCAATATCATAAATTGTAGCAAATATATAAATTATCAATGCACTAATAACAGTAGTTATTGTAGTGTTTATACTTCTTGACATTGATTGAGATATACTTTTATCAACTAGCTCTTCAACACTTAGCTTTGGATATAATCCTCTATTTTCTCTTATTCTGTCATAAATAACCATAGTATCATTTATTGAATAACCAATTATAGTTAAAACTACAGCAACAAATGAATCATTTAGTGGTATTCTGAAAATAACAAATACAAAAAATACCATTAAAACATCGTGTAATAAAGCAACAAGAGCAACTACACCTGCTGATAGTCCTGATATTTTCTTAAATCTAACCCAAACATAAATAACTATTGCTATAGCAGAAATTATCATAGCAGCTATACCTTTTCTTAGGAAGGACTTTCCTATAAATGGTTCTACTATATTTGATTCAGCTAATTCAATATCATTTTCTGTAAAATTTTCTTCAAGGATATTATTAAGTTTTTCTTGTTCTTGTGCTGATAAACCTGAGTTTCCTGCTAGATTTATAACTACCTTTTTACTATTTGTAGCTATATCTTCTGTTGACTGGACATCAGCAATTCTACCTAAAGTGTCAGATGTTATTTTTGCAACATCATTTATATTTAATTCGCCAACATAGCTATATTTTAATATCGCACCACCCTTGAATTGTATTGAAAGTTTAACCCCAAAGGTAAATATACAAATCAAACCGATTACCATCAAAATTGCTGAAATAGCAAAAAATATTTTTCTGTTTTTATAAAATTTTATCATCATAGTGATGCACCACCTTCCTTAACTCCATAGAAAAATTTATTTCTAAAGAGCTTAATGAAGCTCATTGATTTTAACATATGTTTAGATATTAAAACTCCACAGAAGAAGTTTAATAAAATACCTACAAACAATGTATATCCAAATGAAATCATCGCACCACTACCAAGTATTATCAATACAACTGCAACTATTAAGCTAGTGATGTTTCCATCAAATACAGCCGAGAATGCTCTATGATATCCTGAATCTATTGCAGCACCTAATGATTTTCCAACCTTCAATTCTTCTTTTATTCTTTCTGATATAATTACATTTGCGTCAACACCCATACCAAGTGTTAAGATTATACCTGCTATACCTGGTAATGTAAGTGTAATTTGAGATATTGAAAGAAATAAAAGCTGTAAAGCTACTTGTAGTAGCAGTCCAAACGAAGATACAAAGCCCATTAATCTATAATATAAAATCATAAATAGACATATCAATACAAATGCAACAATTCCTGCCTTAACCATAACATTTAATGCACCTTCACCAACTGTAGGGCTTATAGTACTATGATTTTTAGATATCAATGAAAATGGTAATGCACCTGCATTTATCTTTGCAGATAAATCAATAGCTTTTTCTATACTATCTATATTTGTAATTATTGCTTCACCAGAGTCTATTGTATCAGTTACAATTGGATCTGATATCATAGTGTCATCCATATAAATAGATATTTTTTGATTTATTAATCTTGTCGTTTCTTCAGCAAAAATTCTAGCTCCTTCTTGGTCAAATACTAATGTAACTATTGGACTATTATCCTTTTCATAGTATTGAACCTTGCTATCCTTAACATTTTTACCCTCTAATATTATGTTTCCAGCTGGATCTCTAAATGTTAGCTTAGCAGTTTCTCCCAGCTCAGCTATAGCTTTTTGTGGATTAAACTCAAGCTCCTCAGTTTTCCAAGGAAATCTTATTAATATTTGTCCATTTGCTTTATCTATAGTAACTTCTCTATCTAAAATCTTCTTTTCATCAAGTCTTGTTTCCATTATGATTTTAGCACTTTCAAGCTCCTGCTCAGTAGGCTTTCTTCCTAAATTGCTAGGTTCATATACTGCTTCTACTCCACCACGTATATCAATACCAAATCTTATTTCACTAGCACCTTTTATATTGAAACCTGACTTAGAATCTCCAATATGAATGCCAAAAACAGCCACATATGTTATTGCAAGAATTAATATCATAATAATTGCAAAAACAAACTTTCTCTTGTTCAAAAATTTTCACACTCCTTATACTCAATAAAAAACCTAATAAACTTAGGTTTTTTATTGAAGTCATCTATTTTTACTTATTTTTTCTTTGTTTGTCCTTAGGAACTACACAAGTTCCTGAAGCACGACATACAATTATTGGTTCTTCTAAAACATCACAAGCAGATTCATTTATATCTGTTCTTGGAACTATAACCTTTCTTGCTTCGAACTTCATTTTTCTTGAAGTATTTCCAACAGAAACTATTTCTCCAACTGCTTCTATATAGTCTCCAGCATATACTGGTGCTAAAAACTCTACATTGTCATAAGCACAGAATAGTCCTTCATCTCCATCATTGATAATTAAAAGCTCTGTAGCTACATCTCCAAATAATTGTAACATTCTTGCTCCATCAACAAGATTTCCACCATAGTGAGCATCATGTGCACTCATTCTAAGTCTGATTAATGATTTCATTATTTACCTCCAAAAGTATTTTCAATTAATATTAACTAACGCATAGCAATTATTTTATCACTTTGATTGCCTTGTGTCAATATTTAGCAATTCGCTATTTTTATCAAATAATAAAATATAAATATTTAATATAAAAAATAATGTGAAATTATCACATTATTCTTTAAAATAATCACCTATTTTATTAAAAAAGCCTTTATCCTTTTTATCATGATCTGGTGTTTCACCAAACTCTACCTGTAATTGCTCTAACAAGGCTTTTTGTTTATCTGTTAACTTTTTAGGTACAGAAATCTTTACTCTTACGTACTGATCACCTTTATTTGAGCCTCTTACATTTTTAATACCTCTATTTTTAAGTCTAAATACAGTTCCTGTTTGTGTTCCACTTGGAACATTGTATTTTACTTTTCCTTCGAGAGTTGGAACCTCTATATCTCCACCAAGTGCTGCCTTTGTAAATGATATAGGGATTTCACACCATACATCCATGCCATCTCTTTCGAAAATTTCATGCTCTTTAACATTTATATAAACATATAAATCTCCTGCTGGAGCTCCAACATCACCATGATTTCCTTCTCCTCTTAATGGAATAACAGAGTTTGTATCTACACCAGCTGGGATATTAATAGTAATATTTCTTGATTTCTTTTCTTTACCAGTTCCACCACATGTTGTACATGGTTCTTCAATTATTTCACCTGTTCCTCTACAAGTACTACATGTTTGTGTACTTGCAAATTGTCCAAATGGTGTACGTTGAACTGTTCTTATTGTACCAGTACCACCACAGGCACTACAAGTTTTCTTGCTAGTTCCTTTTTTAGCACCACTGCCGTCACAGGTTCTACATTTTTCTATACGATTTATTTTAATCTCTTTCTTAGTTCCAAATGCAGCTTCTTCAAAACTTATATCAAGTCTTATTTTTAAATCAGAGCCTGCTCTAGGACCAGATCTTTGTGTGCTTCTTCCACCAAATGCTTCACCAAATAAGTCTCCGAATATATCTTCAAAGCCACCAAAACCAAAGCCTCCTGAGAATCCTCCACCACCACTAAATCCTTGGTTTGGATCAAAGGCAGCATGACCAAATTTATCATATTTAGCCTTTTTATCAGGATCACTTAGAACTTCGTAGGCTTCATTTACTTCTTTAAATTTAGCTTCAGCTTCTTTATTATTTGGGTTTAAATCAGGATGATACTGCTTAGCTAATTTTCTAAATGCTGATTTGATTGTTTTATCATCTGCATCTCTACTGATACCCAAGACCTCATAATAGTCTTTTTTCGCCATATTCTCACCTCCACACATTAATAAGCTTACACAACACTACTCCCCACTAAAAATCAGTATGATTCTAGCCGGGAGTAGGTTTTACTCTACTAAATTTTATTAATTTAGTGTGTTTTATTTATCCTTATCGTCGTCAACTACTTCAAAGTCAGCATCAACTACATCATCAGGTCCATTTGACTGTGCTTGTTGTTCATATCCAGCATTAGGATCTGCACCTTGTGTTTGAGAATATAGCTTTTGAGCTAGCTTATTAAACTCTTCTGTTAATTCAGTAGTTTTTTGCTTAATATTATCAATATTATTGCTTTCAATAGCTTTTTTAAGCTCATCTACCTTAGCCTGTGCAGTAGCTTTTTCACTAGCATCAATTTTTCCTTCAAGGTCCTTTAAAGCTTTTTCTGTTTGATATACTAAGCTATCAGCATTGTTTTTAACTTCAATTTCTTCTTTTCTTCTTCTATCCTCTTCAGCAAATTGCTCTGCTTCTTTAACCTTTCTTTCAATTTCTTCCTTAGAAAGATTTGTTGAAGCTGTGATAGTAATTTTTTGTTCTTTACCTGTTCCAAGGTCCTTAGCACTAACATTAACTATACCATTAGCATCTATATCAAAAGTAACCTCTATTTGAGGGATTCCTCTTGGAGCTGGTACTATACCTGACAACTGGAATCTACCGAGTGTAATATTATCTGCAGCCATTTGTCTCTCACCTTGAAGAACATGGATATCAACTGAAGGTTGATTATCTGATGCTGTAGAGAATATTTGGCTTCTCTTAGTAGGTATTCTAGTGTTTCTTTCTATAAGTACTGTTGTAACTCCACCTAATGTCTCAATACCTAATGATAATGGAGTAACGTCAACTAAAAGAATATCACTACCAAACTCACCTGTTAAAACTCCACCTTGAATAGCTGCACCTATCGCAACACATTCATCAGGGTTTATTCCTTTATGAGGCTCTTTTCCTATTAATCTTTTTACTGCTTCTTGTACTGCTGGTATTCTTGTAGAACCACCAACTAATAATACTTTATCTATATCATTTGCAGTTAATTTAGCATCTGCTAATGCTTTTTTAACTGGCTCTATTGTCATTTGAACAAGTTTAGCTGTAAGCTCATCAAATTTTGCTCTTGTTAAATCCATATTTAAGTGTTTTGGACCTTCAGCAGTTGCAGTAATAAATGGTAAGTTAATGTTTGTAGTCATTGCACTTGACAATTCCTTCTTAGCATTTTCTGCTGCTTCCTTTAATCTTTGTAATGACATCTTGTCATTTCTTAAATCTACACCATTTTCTTTTTTGAATTCATCAGCTAGATAATCAACAATTATTTGGTCAAAATCATCTCCACCTAGCTTGTTATTACCACTAGTTGCTTTAACCTCAAAAACACCATCACCAATTTCAAGAATTGAAACGTCAAATGTTCCTCCACCTAGGTCATAAACCATAATTGTGTGAGCATCTGTATCCTTATCTATACCATATGCTAAAGCTGCTGCTGTTGGCTCATTTATAATTCTTCTAACATTTAAACCAGCTATTTTACCAGCATCCTTAGTTGCTTGTCTTTGACTATCTGAGAAGTAAGCTGGTACAGTAATAACTGCATCTGTAACAGTTTCTCCTAAATAGCTTTCAGCATCTACTTTTAGTTTTTGTAGTATAAATGCTGATATATCTTGTGGAGTATATGTCTTTCCATCTATTGTTATTTTATGGTCATTTCCCATATGTCTTTTTATTGAAGATATAGTTTTATCAGGGTTTGTTATAGCCTGTCTTTTTGCTGTTTCTCCAACTAATCTTTCTCCGTCTTTTGTAAATGCTACTACTGATGGAGTTGTTCTTTTTCCTTCTATATTTGTTATAACAACGGCTTCTCCGCCTTCCATAACAGATACACATGAATTTGTAGTACCAAGGTCTATACCTATAATTTTACTCATTTTAAAATCCTCCTTAAATATATATGCAAATATTTATAAATAATATTTATTAGCTTTGTTTTGATACTTTTACCATACTTGGTCTTATAACTTTTTCATTAACTATATAACCTTTTTGGAAAACCTCTATTACTGTGTCTTCCTCTTTATCCTCTAATACTTCATATGCAATCCCTGAATGTAAATTAGGATCGAATTTTTCATTTAGAGCTTCTATTTCCTTTAGTCCTCTCTTTTGAAGAACATTAATAAACTGATCATATATCATCTTAATTCCATTTTTTATATTTAATATTTCTTCATTATCAGATTTAATTGAATCTATTGCTCTTTCAAAATTATCTACAATTGGGACTAAATCAGTAAGTACATCAGCGACAGCATTACTATAAGTTGAGAACTTTTCTTTTTCTGTTCTAGCCTTATAATTTAGAAAATCTGCCTGCAATCTTTGCATTCTATTATTTAATGCATCAAACTCTTCTTTTGCTATTAAATTTACTTCCTCATTAACCTGATTAGCTTGTTCAGCCTCTTCAGAGCCTTCAGCATTTTCTGTTTCTTCAACAATTTCCGTTTCTAATTCTTTGTCTTCAGTAGATAGCTTATCTTCCGACATATCTACTGCATCTTTTTTCGCCATTTCGACACTCAATCCTTTCTGAATTTCATTAATATACATTTTACTATTTATAATTTATCTTATATTAAGGAAGGATATATCCTTCCTCAATATTTAAATCATTATACTATTTGTCATCTTTATCTAAATTTTTATCTGAGTTATTATCCATTAACTCATTCATAGCATCAGACAATGCTTTAACAGCCTTTATTACACTCTCATAATCCATTCTTGTTGGACCAATTACACCTATCTTTCCAATGGTTTTTCCATTTAGCTTATAGGTTGCTGTAATTAAGCTGCAATCCTTTAATTCCTTATAAGGATTTTCCTGTCCTATACTTATATCTATATCATGCTTACCAACATCTTGAACTAGCTTTGCTACGCTTTCTTTATTAGATATAAATGACATAAATTCCTTTGCCTTAGCTGGATCGCTGTACTCAGGGAAATCTAATATATTTTCAATTCCATCTGAATACATACTAACATCATCTAGAGTTGCAATATGATTCATCAAATATGGCATCAAATCTCTTATAGACTCACTGATATTTTCTTTTATAGAATAAATATCATCTGTTATTAGTTTTTTTAATGCATCATTAAAATCCTCTAGCTTATAACCCTTTAGCCTATCAGTTAATATATTAGAAATCCTATCCATTTGATCAAATGGTATTGGATTGTTAAGCTTTATCATACCTTGTCTAACAAGATTATTATTTAATATTATAATCATTAATACCTTGTTATATTCAACAGGAACAAGCTGTATTCTAGTAACCACATGCTTCTTCATGTGTGGAGCAATTATAAACGAAGTATATTTTGTAAATTGTGATAGCATCCTCACTGAATTTTTAAGTATCATATCCATTTCTTGGACTTCATCTTCAACTACTTTTCTTATATCTGATATACTTATCTTTCCAGTATCATTTGCCTTTAAAAAAGATTTCCAGATTTCATCAACATAGTATCTGTATGCTTTGTCAGTAGGTATTCTTCCGGCTGATGCATGTGGTTGAATTAGAAATCCCATTTCCTCTAAATCAGACATTTCATTTCTTATAGTTGCAGGGCTAACACCTAGCTCATACTTCTTCGAAATAGTTCTTGAGCCAATTGCTTCTCCACTTTCTATATAACTACCAATTATAGCTTTTAGGATATTAATTTTTCTATCATCTAAAGACATTCTATCACCTCGTTCCTTTCACTAGTGTAATTAACATTACACAATTATCGATGGCGGTAATCTTATCTGTCATTTTGTTAGCACTCATTAAGGTCGAGTGCTAATCACTAAGTATAAGATACTACTTTAAATTAATTTTGTCAATAGATTATTTAAAAATTTTTTAAAATTTTATGTGATTTATAAAGATTTCTTTAAGGAAATAAATCGATTTTTCATTCAATAAATGATATATCCTCTTTGTATGCATTATAGAATTCATTAGTTAATTTAAGCTTTTTCTCCCATATTTTTTTAGCCATTGCTGTTCTCATTGGTTTTTCTTGCATAATTCTAAAGGTATAATTTTCAATATGATTTAAAATAGATTCAAATGAAGGATTTTCATTTAAAGATTCAAGCCAAATATCTATTACTATATCAATAAAAATAAAAAGCTATCGTAAAGCTAAAGTATAAGCTTAGCTTAGCAATAGCTCTGTATTTATTCTACAATTGCTGCTCTTTTTAAAGCATTTGCATTTTTTCTTCTTTCAATTTCTGTTAAAAATCTTTTTCTAAGTCTTATATTATCTGGTGTTACTTCTACTAGCTCATCATCATTTATAAACTCAAGAGCATCCTCTAATGACATGACTCTAGGTGGTGATAGCTTAACAGCTTCATCACTTCCTGAAGCACGTGTATTGCTTAGCTTCTTCATTTTACATGGATTAACTGCTATATCATCATCTCTTGAGCTCATACCGATTATCATACCCTCATACACCTTTTCACCAGGTCCTATGAATAAGATACCTCTTTCCTCAAGATTGTTAAGAGCATATGGTATTGCATCACCTTGATCAGTTGATATAAGAACTCCGTTGGATCTTTGTGGAATTTCACCTTTGTATTTCTCATATCTTTCAAAGCTTCTTACTATTGAGCCTTGACCTCTCGTATCATTTATTAGCTCTGTTCTATAGCCTAATAAACCTCTAGTTGGAACTAAATATTCAATTTTAATATAATTCCCATCTGGAGACATTGATTCCATCATACCTTTTCTAAGATTTAGCTTAGATATAACTGTACCTGAATACTCTTCTGGAACACTAACTATGACTCTTTCAATAGGCTCTAGCACATGTCCATTTTCTCTACGAAGTATAACCTCTGGTCTTGATACAGCTACCTCATAGCCTTCTCTTCTCATATTTTCAAGAAGTATTGAAAGATGAAGCTCTCCTCTACCAGACACCTTAAATCCATCTACTGCATTTTCGAGAGGCTCTACTCTTAAGCCTACATTTACTTCTAGCTCCTTTTCAAGTCTAGCCTTTAAATGTCTTGTAGTTACAAACTTTCCACTCTTTCCAACAAAAGGTGATGTATTAATTAAAAAGTTCATAGATAGTGTTGGCTCTTCAATTTTTATTGTTTCCATTGGCACTGGATTATCAACACTACAAATTGTTTCACCTATTGAAATATCAGATAGACCTGATACAACAACTATATCTCCACTAAAGGCTTCACTTACTGGTACTCTTTTTAGACCTTGATATACAAAAATACCTGAAATCTTTTGTCTTGCAACACTACCATCAGCCTTGCATACTGCAACTGTTTGACCTTCTTTAATAGAGCCAGAGAAAATTCTACCAACTCCAAGTCTTCCAATGTAGTCATCATATGCTAATGATGATACCTGCATTTGTAATGGTTCATTATCTCTATCTGGATATGGCTCAACATGCTTAATAATTGTCTCAAACAATGGCTTTAAGTCATTTCCTTCATCATCTAATTCATATACAGCTATACCTTTTTTTGTCATTCCATATAATATAGGAAAATCAATTTGCTCATCTGTTGCATTTAGCTCAACAAACAAGTCAAATACTAAATTCACAACCTCTTCTGCTCTATGATTCTTCTTATCTATTTTATTTATTAATAGTATAGGTCTAAGTCCAAGCTCAAGTGATTTTTGTAAAACAAATCGAGTCTGAGGCATAGGGCCTTCTATAGAATCAACTAATAGTATAACAGTATCTACAGTTTTCATTATACGCTCTACCTCAGATGAAAAGTCAGCGTGTCCTGGTGTATCTACAATATTTATTTTAACATCATCATGCATGATAGAACAATTCTTTGAGTATATTGTAATTCCTCTTTCACGTTCTATATCATTGCTGTCCATAACACATTCAACTATCTCTTGATTTTCACGAAAAACGCCGCTTTGTTGTAGAAAAGCATCAACTAAGGTTGATTTTCCAGCGTCAACATGTGCTATAACTGCAATGTTTATTATTTTATTTTTCATTCTCTTCCTTCTTTCAGTAAAAAAAATCCACACGATAGTATAATCTTTTTTTTGAATAATTGCAAGCTTTTTATTTAAAAAGATTAATATTTAAAAATTGCAACATTAATTGTCCGCTTTTTTAAAATAATATTATAGTTTATCATGTTATTGAAATTAAGTCTTTTATTTTCAACTAGTACAATGAAGTCTGACGTAGTAAGACTTCTTTGTACTAGTTGACGACTTTTTCCTATCATACTTTTTCATATGCTTCTCTTGCTGATTTATATCCTAGTATTCTTCTTGGATAGTTGTTTATCCAATCTTCTATCTTTTTAATTTCCTTTTCTCCAT
>JBPOHM010000079.1:0-3284 GCA_052035585.1 Bacillota bacterium | reverse complement strand
GTTTTATATTTCCCTTTATTGTGTTATAATATCCATAGTTTTAGCAAAGCTATGTATAACATGTAAAACTATGTATATCAAATGTCTATCAATAGCTTTGCGATTTATAAAACAAGACAATGAAATAATTAATATCTTTTGTAAAGCTAACATAGCTTAACTTTACAAAAGATATTAATTATCAAAAGGCTCACACAGTGAGACAATGGAGGTATTATTTATGGAAAAAGAAAGATGCTTATTAGTGGGAATACAGATAAATGGAAATGAAGAAGAAAATGATATGGAGGAACTTGCGCTTTTAGTTGAAGCTGCTGAAGGAGAAGTTTTAGGTACAGTTGTTCAAAATAGACGTAGTATTGATAATAGATATTACTTAGGTATAGGAAAGCTTGAAGAAATAGCTAATTATGCAAAAGAACTAGATGTAGATACGGTTATATTTAATGATGAATTATCAGGTTCTCAGCTTAAAAATATTGAAGATATTGTTGGAACTAGAGTTATAGATAGAACCACATTGATTCTTGATATTTTTGCAAGAAGAGCAGTTACAAATGAAGGAAGACTTCAGGTTGAGCTTGCACAGCTTAAATATAGACTACCTAGACTTGCTGGAGTTGGAAAGGAATTATCAAGACAGGGTGGAGGAATTGGAACAAGAGGACCTGGAGAGAAAAAGCTAGAAAAGGACAGAAGACATATTGAATCAAGAATAGAGGATTTAGAAGCACAGATTGAAAAAAATGAGCAGGTTAGAGAAACAAAGAGAAGGAAGAGAATGAGAGATGAAGTGCCTGTTATTTCAATAGTTGGTTATACAAATGCAGGTAAATCAACTCTTCTAAATGCACTTATTGAGACCTGCTATGCTGATGAGGAGCTTGAAAATAAAAAGGTATTTGTAAGAGATATGCTTTTTGCTACTCTTGATACAGAGCATAGAAGAGTTAGATTGCCAGGTGGTAGATATGCTATCTTTTCTGATACCGTTGGTTTTATTAAAAAGCTTCCAACACAAATAGTTAGAGCCTTTAGAGGAACTCTTGAGGAGCTTAAATATGCTAATTTAATATTACATTTAATTGATATAAATGATGAAAATCTTGAAGCACATAAGCAAACAACAATTGATTTAATAAATCAAATTACTGACAATGAAATACCGGTTGTTACTGTTTATAATAAGATAGATAAAATTACTTCAAGTGAAAATACAGAAAATTCTAATATTAAGTTTATGCAAAATGAAAATACCTTATATATTTCTGCTATTAACAAGGACAATATCAATCTTTTATTAGAATATATTGATAAAAAGGTTAATGGAGAAAAAAATAAGTATTTATTAAAAATACCAAATACTGATTTAAAGTCATTTTATTATCTTTATGAAAATAGGATAACAGGTAATATTGAACATGAGGCTGATGGTGTAAAATTAGAGGCTGTTATTTATGAGGATGAAAAATATAAGTATAAGGATTATATAGTTTATGAATAGTTTTAAAACAGTTCACAAATTTGGAAGCGATGAAATTATTATTAATAAGTCAAAGTTTATAGGATATGCAAGTCCGATAAATAGTGAAGAGGAAGCTATTGATTTTATTAATCAAATAAAGAAGAAGCATGCTGATGCTACACATAATGTATATGCATATGTATATGGAGAAAATAGCAATATCCAAAGATTTAGTGATGATGGAGAGCCTTCTGGAACAGCAGGTATGCCTGTTTTAAGCCTTATTAAGCTTGAGGATTTAAAAAATGTAGTAGTTGTTGTAACTAGATATTTTGGCGGAATATTATTAGGTGCAGGAGGACTTGCAAGGGCATATTCTAAGGCTGCTAAAATAGGTATTGAAAGTGCTATAATAGTTGATAAAATTTTATATAGTGATGTTAATGTGGAAATTGACTATACTTTACTTGGAAAATTAGAAAATGAGCTTTCAAAAAATAACTATTTAATCAAAAACAAGATATTTAATGAAAAAGTATGTCTTGAAATTTTATGTGTAGAAAATGATGTAGACAAGCTAAAGTCTCTAATTTTAAATACATGTAGCGCAAAGTGTAATATTGAAATTAGCAATAGCTCGTTTTATTCTGTTAAAGATGGTAAGCTAGTATATTAAAAAAATATTGAAAAGAATAATATACTTATGGTAAAATATCAAATGCAAATATAGTATTACGATTATAGGTATTATATATATATTGGAATTTCAGTAATCTCAGCTGACGGGATTATCTGATTGTTAGGAGGAAATATATGTCAGGACATTCAAAATGGGCTAATACCAAGCACAGAAAAGGTAAACAAGATAGTAAAAGAGCCAAAATATTTACAAAGCTTGCAAGAGCAATAACTGTAGCAACAAGAGAGGGTGGAGCAGATCCAGCTTACAACTCAGCTTTAGCAACTGCTATTGAAAAGGCAAAAGCAGAAAATATGCCAAATGATAACATAGATAGAGCAATAAAAACAGGTATGGGTGGATTAAATGGTGAAGTATTTGACCACATTACATATGAAGCTTATGGTCCTTGTGGAACAGCTTTCATGGTACAATGCTTAACTAATAACAAGAATAGAACAGCTGCTGATATAAGACACTATTTCTCTAAATTTGGTGGAAATCTTGGTTCTACAGGCTGTGTAGGATATCTATTTGATAGAAAGGGTATCATAACAATAGAGTTATCAGATTCTATAAATGAAGAAGATTTAATGATGGCTGCTCTTGATGCCGGAGCTGATGATTTTGAGGTAGATGAAGTATATGAGATAACAACATCTCCAGAAAACTTTATGGCTGTTTTAAATGCTTTAAAGGATGCAGGATATGAAAATGCTACTGGTGAAATAGCTTATTTACCACAAACCTATGTAAAGGTTGAAGGCGAAGAAAACTTAAAAAATCTTGAAAAACTAATTGACGCATTAGATGATAATGATGACGTACAAGAGGTTTACCACAACTGGGATATGCCAGAGGAAGAAGACGAAGAATAAATTGAAGTTGATATTTGGAATATAATTAATCAATTTAATTATTTTTAAATTATAAGCATGAACGAAAATATTCTAAGTAAAATGAATATTGAGTTATGGTAAATACAAGTTTTAATATAATAGATATTAATCAATTTTTATTTAATAAAATTATTATAAACAATTTTAAATATTGCATATAATAATAGTAATAAATAATGAAAAAGTTGTTGACATATATATTCTTGTCTTTGACAGTTGAAGAAAACAAAAAACCTGATAT
>JBPOHM010000383.1:0-6591 GCA_052035585.1 Bacillota bacterium | reverse complement strand
GAAAATATGGTTTAGATAAATTAGATCATCAGGGCATTTAGAATTAATCAGATTTTTCAAACATTAAATTTAAATACTAAAAAAGACAGATTGAGAAATCTGTCTTTTCTTATATCTTAATAATCTACTTCTGTTCCATCTGACTTAACAGCAGTTCTAACATTAAATCCATTTTTCTTTAATGCCATTACTACCTTTTCGAAGTCTTCGCATTCAATGCTCATATAAATTTCTTGTAAGTTCATAACATTTGTATCTATTTGAACTATATTTTTAATGTTTCCCCCTGCTTTTGCTATGGTATCTGTCATTTTAGCCATAACACCTTTGAAGTTGCTAGTATATACTGTAAGTACATTGACTCTCTCACCAAATATTTTTTGATATTGCTTAAATATTGATTGGTGAGTTATTATGCCTATCAGCTCATCCTTATCATCTACTATAGGAATAAAACGATACTTAGATGTAATAAAAAGAGCTGCTGCATCCTCTATAGGCATATCCTGGTTAATTGTCATAATCTTACTCTTTACTAAATCACTTACTTTCTTATTCAAAAAATCAGCTTTAGATAAGTTTTCATGAGTATTAAAATATTCCTCATAAATATATTCTTTTGATAAAATACCGATAAATTTCTTCCCACTTATAACAGGTAAAGATAAAAGTCTGTTTTCCTCCATTATGTTTAATGCTTCTTCAATTGAATTTTCAACAGAAAGACATTGAAGCTGATTAAACGGAATCATAATTGCTCTTACTAACATAGTTTCACCCTCCTTTATTTAATATCTTTATAATAAACTAATTGATAGTATTATAACACAAAGTATTCTATGTTGTCCATGCTATTATTAATACCCAAAGATAGAATTTTTAATCATTTCTAAATTTTTTGGTAGCTCAGCAGTAATATTTTTCCCAATTAAATATTCTAGAGGCTCCTCAGCAGAAACAAAGGATAGCCTATATGCATGTAAAAACTGTGTAGTAAGATCAAATTTTTCTTCTACCTTTCTATTTGCAGCTTTAAAGCCGTACTTTGTATCTCCTATAATCGGATATCCAGCTCTTGCTAAATGTGCTCTGATTTGATGAGTTCTACCAGTCACAAGCTCAACCTCTACTAAGGTAAAGCCATCTTTGTATTTTAATGGTCTTGCAATAGTTTCCATTATTTTGCCATCCTCATAATCCTCAGGCAATACCTTAACCATATTTTTACTTTCATCCTTCTCCATCTTATCTTTGAGGACTAGTTCACTTTTCATATTGCCAGATACAATTGTCAAATAATATTTATTTACATATCCTCTTTCTCTTATCATTTTATTTAGTACCTGCAAGGCTTTATTATTCTTACCAAATAAAACAAGTCCAGTAGTATTTCTATCTAGCCTATTTACAGGAGATGGAACAAAGGTACGCTCTACTCTTGGCACATAATCTCCCTTTTCAATAAGGTATGAGATAACCTGATTTGCAAGATGATTTTTCTTTTCAGTTGAGTCACCATGTGTTAATAGTCCAAAGGGCTTCTCTACAATTAAAATATTGTCATCCTCATATGCAATATTAAATTGCCTTTTCGATTTTTCATGCTTCTTTGTCTTCGTTAAATTATTTAATTCCTCATCATTAATATACAAGCTAATTTCATCACCCTCTGATAGCATAGTATCTATACTACCTCTCTTACCGTTAATTTTTACATCCTTACGAATCAGCTTATAAATATACCCAAGCGAAGCATTTTTTAAATATTTTTTTAAAAATCTATCTAATCTTTGATCCTTTTCATTTTCACTAATTATTAGTTTAATCATAATACCTCTTCATTATGTTATAGTATATCTTTAGCACTATTTCTAATTTATATTATTTTGATTATATATTAATTTTATGTAATAATCAATAAATGTTTGAATTAATTTTTTTGTGGTATATAATAGTTATAAACATTAAATAATATTAAAAACTAACATGGAGGAATTAATATGATAAAAGAAAATGTAGCTAAATTGTTAAACGATCAAATTAATAAGGAGTTTTTTTCAGCTTACTTATATTTAGAAATTGCTAACTATTATGTTGACCAAGGATTGAATGGATTTGCAAATTGGTATCAAGTACAGGCTCAAGAGGAAAGAGATCATGCTATGTTATTTATGAAATACATGCAAAATAACGGTCTAAAAATAACATTAAAGGCAATTGAATCTCCAACAACTAATTTCATTAACAATAAAGAACCATTAGCAATGGGCTTAGATCATGAACAATTTGTAACTGAATCAATCCATAAAATATATGACGAAGCTTACTCTTGCAAGGATTTCAGAACTATGCAGTTCTTAGATTGGTTTGTAAAAGAGCAAGGTGAAGAAGAAACAAATGCTGAAGATTTAATTAAGAAAATGGAATTATTTGGTTCTGACGCAAAGGGCTTATACTTACTTGATAATGAGTTAAGCACAAGAGTATATGCAGCTCCTTCATTAGTATTATAATAAATATTTATATGTAATGAACTTAATCCAAACAACAGATGCTCTAATAAAATAGAGCATTTTTTTATTTGCAAATTATGATTACGAACAATTAAGTGTTATATATTCTTATTGTTCGTTTTTTATAAGATTTTTTCCATTTTTTAGTCGATTTTTGTAAAAATTTTTTAATTTTTTTCCGATTTGCTATTGCAAAGCGAAAAAAAATCTTGTACAATATATGCATAGTGAATAATATTCACAACGAACATAATACATAATTAAAATTGACAATGTTCGCTTGGTATTTTAATAATTTATATAAGGAAAGGAATTATATCATGGAAAAGTTTTTCAAATTAAAAGAAAACAATACTACTGTAGGAACAGAGATTATAGCTGGTCTTACAACATTCTTTGCGATGTCATACATCATCGTAGTAAATCCTAATACATTAGCTCAATCAGGAATGGAGTGGGGTGCAGTATTTTTAGCAACTATTATATCTGCAATAATAGGAACTCTAGTTATGGGACTTTTTGCAAATGTACCTTATGCTCAAGCACCTGGTATGGGACTTAATGCATTCTTTGTTTACACTGTTTGTTTTGGACTTAAATTTACTTGGCAACAAGCTTTATCAATGGTATTTTTATGTGGAGTTTTAAATATATTAATAACTGTTACAAAGGTTCGTAAGCACATAATCAAATCTATACCTCGTAGCTTACAAAACGCTATAGGCGGTGGAATTGGTGTATTCATTGCTTATATAGGATTATTAAACGTAGGAGCTGTAAACTTTGATGCTGGAGTACCAGCTATGTCACATCTTAGCACTCCTGTTCTTTGGTTGTTTTTAATTGGACTAGCTCTAACTATAGTACTTTTAATTTTAAAAGTTAAAGGTGCAATGTTAATTAGTATTATAGTAACCACTATTATAGGTATTCCTATGCGTGTTACTACTACTACTGACACAACTAGCTTTTTAGAGGCTGTTAAAGTACTTCCTACTACATTTGGAGTAATCTTTAATCCAGAGCTTGGAATCCTTTCATTATTTAAAGATATAACTAGACTTCCAATAGTTTTAATAACAATATTCTCTTTCAGTTTATCAGATACATTTGATACTCTTGGAACATTTATAGGAACTGGTAGAAGAAGTGGTATATTCTCAGAAGAAGATGAAAAAGCTTTAGAAAACAGTTCAGGATATAAATCAAAAATGGACAGAGCATTATTCTCTGATGCTATCGCAACATCAATAGGTGCTATAGTAGGTACAACAAACACTACTACTTATGTAGAAAGTGCTGCTGGTATAGGTGTTGGTGGACGTACAGGTTTAACAAGTGTTGTAGTTGCAATTTGCTTCGCTATAAGTGCTTTCTTTGCTAGTTTTGTAAGTGCAGTTCCAGCTGCAGCTACAGCTCCAGCATTAATAGCAGTTGGTATGATGATGCTAGCAGCGTTTTCTGAAATTAAATGGGATGATTTAGAAGAAGCTATACCAGCGTTCTTTGCAGGTGTGTTCATGGCTCTTTCATACAGTATCTCATATGGTATTGGAACTGGATTCATATTCTACTGTCTAGTAAAAATATTCAAGAGAGAAGCAAAAACAATACATCCAATTCTTTGGGTTTCAACAATATTATTTATCGTTAACTTTATATTAGTAGCTGTTGCAAAGCTCTAATTCTAAATAAACGCCTCTCTAATTTTATTTTGGAAAGCAAAACCCTTTAGTCCAATGACTAAAGGGTTTTGCTTTATAGAATTGCTGATAGTAATCTCGATATTGATTCTTTTATTCTTATAGTAAATCCTCTTTGCATATAAAGCTCAGGAGTAATTTGTAAAGAGTATTTTGTATCATCCTCAAAGCTATTCTTTAACTCTGCTGATTTTAGCGAATCATATATTATTGCAATTATCTCAAAATTAAGCTTGAAGCTTCTCATATCAAAATTAGCAGTTCCAACTGTAGATACGGCTCCATCAACAACTAAAGTCTTAGCATGTAAAAATCCTTTTTCATAAGTATATACCTTAACTCCATAATTTAAAAGAACACCGACATTATAATATGTTGCCCAATACACAAATAAATGGTCAGGCTTATTTGGTATCATAATTCTTACATCAACTCCAGATGAGGCTGATATTTTAAGAGCCTCCATAACACTGGAATCTGGAATAAAATAAGGTGTTTGTATTAAAATACTTTCCTGTGCTGAATTAATAAGCTTAAGATAATTTTGCTTGATAATTTCATCTGTCTGATCAGGTCCACTAGCTACAATCTGCACTGCTACATCCCCAAAGCCTTCCTTATCCTCCATAAGAGGAAAATATTTTGGTTGATAATTCAAATCCTCTTTTGTTGCATTGTGCCAATCAAGAAAAAATCTTTTTTGCAGCTCAGCTACAGCTAATCCAGTTATTTTAATATGAGTATCTCTCCAATAACCAAATCTCCTTTTGAGTCCTAGGTATTCATTTCCAACATTAAATCCACCTACAAATCCAATTTTCCCATCTATAACTACTATTTTTCTATGATTTCTATAATTTAGCTTTAAATTTATATGTCTTAAAAAGCTTGAGAAAAACCTTCCAGTCTTTCCTCCTGCCTTAACTAAATTACTTACATGCTTTTGTAATAATTGTCTTGATCAAATACAATCATATAGAAGTCTAACCTCTACTCCCTCTTTAGCTTTCTTCTCTAGCAAGGAAATTAACTGCTTACCTAAATCATCATACTTTATTATATAGTATTGAACATGAACACTATTCTTTGCTTCTTCTATACATTTAAAAAGCTCTTCAAACTTTTTATGCCCATCAGTAAAAATTTGGACATCATTATTTTGTGTAAAAAAAGCTTGATTTTTAAACAAATTCATTTTTATAATATCTCTATGATTCTCAACACTTTTATCTTTAATAGCCAAGCTACCAGAGTTAAATTCCTCTTGTTGAGTTCTCAAAAAGTCTCCAAATGTTCTTTGGGCATTAGCTTTCATCTTGAATAGCTTTTTTCTACTAAAATTCTGTGATAAGAAAAGATATAAAATAAAACCAACACCAGGGAATAGTAATAAAACCAACAGCCATGCTAATGTTGCTGTAGGGTCCTTTCTTTCCAAGAATATTATTACAAAGGCTAAAAATATATTAATTAAATATGTAATAAAAAGCGGCTCAAAAATATTAAAAATTAACTCGAGTACACTGAACATTTTAAATATCCTTTCCTTCATAGATTATATATACTTAATATATAGCGTAAACAAAGTTATGTCAATCTAAATATTACTTTGAATTTTATACGATTAATTTACTGTTGCAATAAATAATAAAATAATATAATATTATACTGTTAAAGGTTGGTGGATAAATTGAAAATAGCAATTTGCGATGATGAAAAGCTTCAATTAAATTTATTAGAGACATATTGTAATGCTTGGCTTAAAAAAAATAAACTTCAGGCTGAAATAACTACATTTTCAAGTGCAGAAGCTTTTTTATTTACATATGAGGATAATAAGGATTTTGATATACTACTATTAGATATACAAATGAAGGAGCTAGATGGTATATCCTTAGCAAAAAAATTGAGAGAACTTGAAGATAATCTATCAATAATATTCATTACTGGTGTCAAGGATTTTGTTTTTGAAGGTTATCATGTACAAGCTATAGACTATATTCTTAAACCAGTTGAGCAAGCAAAGCTTGAATTAGCTCTTGGTAGAGCATATAAAAATACACAAAAATCAGAGTCATATATTTTCTTACAGGTAGAAAATGAACTAGTAAAAGTATTTGAAAAAGATATATTATATATAGAAAGCTCAGGACATAAAAGCATTGTATATACTAGCAAAAACAATTATGAAGTAAAAAAAGGAATTAGCATATTAGAAAATGAGCTAAAGCAAAACTATTTTTACAAATGCCATCGTTCATTTATAGTTAATATATTACATATAGACTCTATAGCAAAAACAGATGTTAAAATTAATAAAACACTTATTCCAATAGCAAGAGGAAAATGGGAAGAATTAAACAAAGCATTTTTAA
>JBPOHM010000183.1:0-1669 GCA_052035585.1 Bacillota bacterium | reverse complement strand
TATTGTTGTTAACCGTTAGCTGTGATAATATTAAACTAAAATTAGATTTCTTAGATGATGTAAAAGTAAGTGTAAATAAAGATATTTTAGATAATATAAAAGTAGATATAACTGAAAATAAATTAAGTGAAAATTTTCAAACATCTTATAATGATATATTTGAAGGTTATAAAATAATTGAAGTCGATGGTGGAGATTTATCAGGATATAGAGAACCTAATGTCGCTGTAAATATAGGATTTGGAAATAGAGAATATTGGGCTTTCAGTAATGAATATGGACAGTTAATAAGAGTAATAGCTAAAGAAATTATTTTACAAGATGATAAGACTGAGCCTGTAACAGAAGGTGGAAGGTATTATAAGGATGAAGCAAAAGTTCCAGGCACAGAAAGAAAAGACCTTGATGAAGGGCATATAATAGCTGATAGTTTAGGTGGCGTATCAAATGCATATAATATAACCCCTCAAGACAGTATATTAAATAGACATGGAAATCAAGCTTATATGGAAAAAGTAATTAGAGATGCTGGTGGTTGCACTGACTTTGAAGCTATAATAACTTACCCAAATACCGAAACTCAAATACCAAGCAGATATAAATATACATATACCATTAATGGGAATATAATAGTTGATGAATTTGAAAATATAAACCCTGATGAATATAATAATAATTTAGAAATTACATCAGATTTAACTGAAGAAAATTTAGATAAAATAGATACAAATAAGAACGGTAAAGTAACTATAGCTGAAGCAAAAGCTGCTGGTTTTATGATGCCAATAACAAAGGAACATTGGTTATATAAATATATGACAGATGCCGATGGTGATGGAATAATCGGAGAATAAAAAATATTATAATACTGCAATTAAATGTTGCAGTATTTTCTTTTGATGAGCAATTTGACAAAATGTCAAAAATGTTGTATATATAATATATAAATTTATAAGTGAGGTATGTAAAATTTGAAGATAGTTAGTTTTCCTGACATAAAAGAAAAAGAGTTGTATGTAATAATTAATAATGAAAAGACTTTAATCAGTCGTAATAAAGTAGAAGAGATGCTGTTAGAGCCAAATTACGAAATAGTGCAGTTGAACAATTCTAAACCATACGTCTATAAAATATTAGATTATCAAAAGTATTTATACGAACAAAAGAAAAAAGAAAAAGAATTAAAGAAAAACCAACCTTGTAATGAAGTAAAAGAATTGAAATTTTCTATGTATATAGAAGACAATGACATAAATACAAAAGTAAAACACGCAGAAAGATTCTTAGAAAGCAATAAAAAAGTTAAAATAGTTGTTGAATTTAGAGGAAGAGAAGTTGTCTATATTGATAAAGCATATGAACTGATAGATAAAATACTTCTTAAAATTAAAAACGGAGAAAAAGAATCAAAAATCAAAAGAGATGATAAAAAAATTTCTATAATATTAAAACATAAAAAATAGGCTACAATTATTTGTGGTCTTTTTTTCTTAAAAATTGACTAACAATCAATTATGTGTTATAATATATGTAATGATAAATTTTATATAATATTTTAAAATAGTGAGGGATATAATGAATTTATATTTTTACGAGCCATTAACTGAAGAAGATATAGAAAATGCTAAAAAATATGCAGAATACGATGCTTATGATAAATATGGAGACA
>JBPOHM010000349.1:0-6450 GCA_052035585.1 Bacillota bacterium | reverse complement strand
CAGTAACAAAAATCATTTTAACCTTATATTTTTTTAGATATTCTGCTGTTGAAAAATTAATATCCTCAATAACATTTACTATATTACAAACTGTTAAATTAACCCTTGCTAATCCAGCTCTAATATTTGTAATTTCTAATATATTGTCAAATAATCTTAATAGGCGATCTGTGCTTTTTCTTATTGATTTTAAATACCCATAGCTTTTACTAGGTATTGTAATATCATTCTCCTTTAAATCTAAATCTATATTACGAATAGAGCCATATATTATACTTATAGGTGTTCTCATCTCGTGTGAAATATTAGACAAAAAGCTACTTTTAATATCTTCACCTAACTCAGTATGCAAACCTGTATTTTCTGACATATCATTACCTCCCCCGAGTTAATATATTCTTTGTCCCATATATATACATTTTACATCAAATTTTATAAAATTTCCATTATAAATTTCAAAAATACACGTTTAAACAACAAGTTTTTTTAGTCAAAATTCGACATTTCGACAATTAAATATTTTGCTCTCCCCAATTGTCAACTAGCTTTTCAACAAATGAATTCTTGCCCAAATCCTTTGCTAATTGTAAATGCTTATTCATTTCTTCAACATTATTTTCATTTTTACAAATCAATGCCATACAGTAATTTGCCATAGCCTTTCTATAATAGTTTCTACCATTTTTACATTGATCCATAAAAAACTCTTTTCTCTCTTCATATTTACCTTGATAAAGGTCATCAACTGCAAAAATAAATTCTAAACCCTTTGCGTTACCTTCTGTACGCTTATATGACTGTAATATATCCTTAGCATCTGTAAATACTCTATGACCTTCTTCTACTTCTCCACCGAAAAGCATGGATAAAACTAATGCTTGATAATATAAATGCTGTCCATTAACTGGAATCTGTTTCATCTCTTTGAGTAGTACCTGCTTTACCTCATCAAATCTACCAGCATAAAACAAACCTGTTGATTTTTGAAGCAAGTTAATATCCTTTTCTTTTTTACTAAATGATTTTAAAATAAGCTTATCACATTCTTTAATATATTCTTCTGGATTTCTATCTGTATAAAGAATTGTATTAAGTCTATCCACTAGATTTTTTAATGACCTGTTTTTAAAGTAGAATCTTCCTATCAGAAAAACCACTATTAGAATTGCTATTATCATTTATTTCCTCCATTGTTAGTTAATTTATTAAAACTAATTGTTTTCAATTTTCATTTTTATAATTTATCATGTTTCAACATTATTTTCAAGATAATGTTTTATAAGCCTCATGTTTCTTATAGCTTGCTAAAGACAATCCGGCAATCAATGATAATATCATCATTATTTGCGGAGTTAAGCTAACTGAATCTATAAGTCCATGAATTAATGTCATGGTCAATATTAGCAATAAGAAAATGTAAAATCTATTATACTTATCTTTAAAACACTCCTTTAAAAGCTTCTTGACTAATGAATACAATGTACCTATAAATATTGAAAAGCCAATAATACCTGTCTCCATAAAAATTTGCAAATATATATTATGACAATGCTCAATATACTTTTTAACAATATCACTATAAAGGCCAGTATATTTAAAAAATGTACCAAAGCCTATACCAGTAATGAAGTTATCCTTTATCACCTTAAGGCTAATTCTCCATAGCTCTAACCTATATGATAAAGAGCTATCATCTGATAGTTTAACTATATTTGCCCTATCAATTCCTAACAATGCATCAGCACCAAATATGAAAACAGATATAAGAAGTGAAATAAAAATATATTTTTTATCAAATAATACTCCAATTAAGAAAAGTGCTAGAACAAGAGATAACCAAGCTGCTCTTGAAAAAGTGAGAAACAAGCAAATAATAGAACTAATAAATGTAAGCATTGCTAAAATATCAAATTTTCTATCCTTCTTGCTTTTATCAATATTCATTCTTGTGCAAATTGTTATAATTACAATATTTATATAAAATCCAAATACATTCGGGTTAAAAAAGCTTGAGTACATTCTTTTACTTACATTATACTCACTAACATCAACCCATTTTTTTGGCATTATATACATAGGATCAATCATTTGAAATGCACCTATTATGTAAACAATTAAGGTTGTAATATATACAAGAAGCAATAATTTTTTAATATTGAATCCATCACTATTATTTAATTGCTCAGTATTAAAGCTTGCTGCTACATATGAGACTGCGCTAATACACACAAATATCATCACTCCAAAGAGTGATGATATACTTATATATTTTGAAAACACTATTGATATTAATATTGAAATAGATATAAATATCAAATATTTATTATTTTTTATATATCTAATTATCCTAAAATCTTTCTTTATAAAATCCTTTAGTATCAAATATATAGCATAAATGTATGCAAATGGTATAAATAAAATAGAAAGAATTATTAATATATATATTGTATAATTTTTACTTTCACTCATTTTTTAATTTATATCCCTTTCCCATGCCATTAATTTTTAACTAAATAAATTTGACAGTAAATGTACTTCCCTCACCTATTTTACTCTCAACATCAATACTAGCTCTATGCGACTCAACTATCCATTTAGCTATGCTAAGTCCTAAACCAGTACCACCAAATTTTCTATTTCTAGCTTTATCACTTCTATAAAATCTATCGAAAATTCTTTCCTTATCTTCTTCACAAATACCTATTCCAGTATCTGAAACAGATAACACCTTGAATCTTCTATCAAAATAAACTTTAACACTTACACTACCCTCTTGAGTATATTTTATAGCATTATCTACTAAAATAACTACAAGTCTTCTAATTTTATCGTAATCGCCTCTTATTATAACATCTTCCTTAATATCTGTCAGTAACTCAATATTCTTATTTTTAGCCATTATCTCCATGTTATCGCATACATTTTCTACAACCTCAGATAATGACAGCTCCATCAGATCAAGACTATTTTCATTTGCATCAATTTTAGCTAATGTTAGCAATTGATCTATCATATTTGCCATTACCTTAGTCTCTGAATACGCATTATCAAGCCACATGCTATTTTCTTCTATAGTGCCTTCTGAATCTGTCATCATAACATCAAGATTTGTCTGTATAACAGTCAATGGAGTTCTAAGCTCATGAGAAGCATCGGCTATAAATTCCTTTTGCTTTTTCCATGTTTCCTTTACTGGCTTTAAAGCCTTGCCTGTAAATACATAGCTAAGTGTTATAAGTGTTAATATACCAACTACTCCAACAAGCCAAAGAACTGATGTTAGAAATGACCAAAAATATGCCTCACCAGAATTATCCTCATAAACCTGTATAACCTTAGGATCATCAAAGGTTCCTACATATTTTGTATAAATTCTATAGCCTACTCCATCAATCTTTCTCTTTTCATAGCTATCCTTTTTTTCATATAATGATTTAACGGCTAAATCTAGTATTGACTTGGAAAGCTTTGAATCACTACTCTTTACATGTAAAATATTCAAATCCTTATCATATGTTATATAATTTGAGCTAAGAGATTCTCTACCGAACATAAAAATTCTATCCTCTAGCTTTGAGTATGTTCTATTTCTCAACAAATCCTCAATTAATATTGAATCTCTATTATATATTTGTATTTTTAAAGCTTCATTTGCCATTATCTTTCGTGTTTGATCTTCATAGACATACTTAGTAAAAAAGTAAATTCCTACTGTAATAAATACCATAAATATTGTCAAAATCAAACCCATATAACAGGTAAGCTTTATATGAAGTCTTTTAAACATAATTTATCTACCCTCTGTCCTATTATGTTCTAAATTAAATAATTTAAACAAATATTATTTAGAACTATTTAGCATATACCCTACACCACGAACTGTCTCTATTTTTGCATTTGTATTTTCTAATCTTCGTCTTAAATGATGCACATATATTTCAATGTTACTTTCTAATACATCTGATTCCAGTCCCCAAATTCTATCAATAATTTGCTCACGTGTAAATACCTGCTTTGGCTTCTTTATAAGCATTTCCATAAGCATAGCTTCCTTTAGAGGAATTTTATACTCGATGTTATTTACATAAAGCATATAATTCTTAACATCATACTTAATATCCTCAAACTCATATACTTCACCTATAAAGTCAGTAGATTTTCTTCGTGCTAAGGCCTTAACTCTTGCAATTAATTCCTTTGTAGCAAATGGTTTAACTAAATAATCATCTGCTCCTGACTCAAGTCCAAAAACTCTATCATCAACAGTATCCTTTGCTGTAAGCATTAAAACAGGTGTATTATTGCCTGCTTTTCTTATACTCTTTAGTATCTCTATACCATCTACTCCAGGAAGCATGATATCTAAAATTATTACATCATAAATATCTTTTTTGGATAAAATCATACCCTCTTCGCCATCATTAGCTATATCTAAATCAATTTTCTGTTTAGAAAACAAAAATTTTAAAGCTTGTGTTATTTTAACCTCGTCCTCAACAATTAAAACTCTCATACCTATATCCATGCACTAATTTAAACCCTAGTGCCTTCCTTTCATTATATATTTCAATCAAGCTTTATTCTTTTATTTAATTATAATATTCTTATCTTAATTATCTCTTAATTTCTTAAAAACATCAAGTAATTTATTATATATAACAAAAACTACTCCAGTAATTATGGAGTAGATTTTTAACTTTCCGAGCTGTAAATAGTATGTATTTCCTCGCTAAACTTTCCGTTCTCATCATATACATACAAGGGTGGAGCAAATTTTAACTCCTTATTACCATTTTTAGAAGCTTGTATAAGCATTAAATTTGGTTTATCATTAACACGTGGGTGAACAAATCTTATGTTCTTTGGCTCTAATTTATATTTTCTAAGAAGACACATTATATCAACTAGTCTATCTGGTCTATGCACCATATAAAACTTTCCATGCTGTTTTAGAAGCTTAGATGCATTTTCAATAACATCTTCTAAATTACACATTACTTCGTGTCTTGAAATAGCCTTTTGATCAGAAGGATTTTGAAGTCCACTATTATATAGCTTATATGGTGGGTTTGAAACAACAGCATCAAAGGAATATGGCTCTAAATGATTAGTTATTTCTCTTAAATCAACATTTAAAATTTTTATATATTCCTCAAGATTGTTTAGCTTCATTGTTCTAGAAGCCATTTCAGCAACCTCAGCTTGAATTTCTACTCCTATTGCCAAGGAAATATTTTTTTTAGCATATAAGAGCAATGGTATTATTCCTGTTCCTGTTCCTAAATCAACAACCCTAGAGCCTTTTTTTAATTCACAATAGTTTGCTAAAAGTACTGCATCCATACCGAAGCAAAACCATTTTTTATTTTGAATTATTTTTAGTCCCTTGCACTGAAGGTCTTCAATTTTCTCGTTTTCTTTTAATATATAGTCGTTATTCATAAGTCAAATATTTATACCGTTTTCATTTTTACACCACAGTTTGTGCAAAATACTATGTCACTAGGCATAGCACTACCACATTCATGACATCTAATGATGCCTTCGCTTGTAGCTTTTACTGGTGCTATTTCTTCTTTATTATCTGTTATCTTAATTTCTTCAACAGCATCAAGCTTTGTTCCACATTTATTGCAATATATAGATTCTAAATCAAGATTAGCTTTACAATTAGGGCATATTTGAATTCCCTTTAATAGTAAAATTTGCTTTTCACATACCGTTATAACTCTATTTGACTCATCTATCATATTACAGATAGGAATTAGTTTATCATGAGAGTCATTTCGATATGTTTCATAATAAATTTTGCCAATTTGAGAAATAGCTTCGTTAATAGCAGCTCTCTCTTGTTTGATTTTTTCTTCTAGCTTTGCTTCATCACTATTACCCTTTGACCATTTGCTGGTTTGTATATTTTGAGATATTTCTTTACCACTCTTATTGAAAAATTTCATCAACTATACCTCCTATTTACCATTTTTTTGTTCTAAATCTATCTAAAAACTCTTCCCAATTTTTATTAATTTCTTCTTTTATTTCATTTATTTCTTCATCAGACATATTATCTATAAATATAGCATCAGAATTTATAGTATTTATAGTATCAGTGCTACGTTTTAATATATGTCCTATAAATTCGAAATCAAAGTGATATAGTCCATCATTAAAATTAATCTTTAAGCTGTTTATGTCTAGCTTCTTTGTATCACTTTCTTCTTTATAATTGCCAGATAAATCGTAATTGAATATAAACTCACTAGCATTATCGCTTATTGCAACATCAATTTTATTCTCATAAGCTTTTGTTTTTAAATTATAATTAGTATTGCTATCTAATATAATTTTTTCATCTTCAAATGTAGTCAAATCTATATTATTTACTCTTCTAATCATATCATCATTTAATTTTTCTATTGATGATAACATATCAAGGGTTAAGCTACTATT
>JBPOHM010000161.1:0-8409 GCA_052035585.1 Bacillota bacterium | reverse complement strand
TCAATTATCTCCATAAATCTCCTAAACCCAGTCATACCAGATTGATATTGCTCAACAAATGCTATAAGTCTTTTGATTGGTGATGAGAACATACCTATGTACAATATAAATGCAGCGAAATCACCAAAGGTAGTTAATTTACCTTGGTAATAGAAAACAGCAGCACCAGCCAAGGAAACAATAGTTAAAAAGTCCATTATAAAGCTTGTACCAGTATGAAAATCAGCCATTACCTTATATGCCTTTTTTCTTGCTATACCAAAGGTTTCATTACCCTCTTGGAATTTTTCGATTTCATAATCATTATTATTAAATGCTTTTGATACTCTAATGCCAGAAATGCTATTTTCAAGGTTTGCGTTAACCTCTCCTACTGCCTTTCTTGTTTCCATAAAAGCATTATCCATTTTTATCCTTTGCTTCATTGAGAACCAAACAAGTATTGGTATAAATGCAAATATTATTAAAGTTAGTGTTAAATTAATTCTACATAATATAATAAATGATCCAACTAACATAATTATTGAAATGAATATGTCCTCTGGACCATGATGTGCAAGCTCTGATATTTCCATCAAGTCATTGATTACTCTAGACATTATATTACCAGTTTTATTTTCATCAAAATATGAGAATGGTAATTTTTGTAGATGAGTAAATATATCCTTTCTCATATTTATCTGCATCCTTACACCCATGACATGTCCATAATATGTAATGAAATAATTCAATCCAGCCTTTACTATATAAATCAAAGCTAATGCTATAAGCCATACAATTAAAAGCCTAAATTCTTGATTTGGAACATAATCATTTATAATATTTCTTGTTATTGTAGGATACATTAAATCACATAAAGCTACTAAAAATGCGCAAACTAAATCGGCAAAAAATACACCACGCACAGGCTTATAATATGATATAAATTTCTTAATCATTATATTTTCTCCTTAGTTTGTTTTAATTTTTCCATAAAGCTTTAATTATTTAAACACTTGAAAAAACTTCCGTATTATCTACGGAAGTATTTATCAATTTTGTGCTGACATTTTAACTATTCTTATTAGTTTTCCTCTTCAGTTTCGTCGTAGTCATCTTCGTCATCATATTCTTCTTCCATTAGTTCGTCAAAAACCTTAGTTACAGTTTCATACTCTTCATCTGACTCTATAGCTATCAATTCTATTTGACCATCTTCAAGCTCTTCAAATCCATATAAGAATATTTCTGCATCTTCAGAATCTAACTCATCTACAGGAATTAATGCAATATATTCTTTTTCCTCAACTGGGAAAACTCCTATTATTGCACACTCAACTTCTGTACCATCTTCTAATGTAAGTGTCATTGTTTCAAAATCATCATGGCAATCACAGTCATGATCGTGATCGTCACATCCGCAGCCACAGCCGCAATTATGTTTATCGCTCATATTTAGCATCCTTTCTATTTTAAATTTTACTTATACTAATAGACAATAAATAAATCAGTATATGCATCTTTAGTTCCTTTAAAAAGAACAAAATAGTTTATAATATTATCTACAAATTGTGTAAATAATTTATTAACTAAATACATTTATATATAAATGTATACTATTAAACTCTATCAAATAATACTATAAATTGCAAGATAAATTTTTATTTTTGTATGACAAAATTTTTATTAAAATACCGTGCTTGCTTTTTATTGTATAAGATAGTATACTTACTTTATAAAAATTATTTATTAAATTAGGAGGATTTTTAGTATGGCTCTTGTTACATCAACAGAAATGTTTAGAAAAGCATATGAAGGTGGTTATGCAGTAGGTGCTTTCAATGTTAATAACATGGAAATAATTCAAGGAATAGTTGCAGCGCACAAGGAGGAAAGGGCACCACTAATACTTCAGGTATCTGCCGGTGCTAGAAAATATGCAAACCCAATATATCTTAGAAAGCTTGTAGAAGCTGCTATTGAAGAAACAGGACTCGATATCGTTCTTCACTTAGACCATGGTGATGACTTTGAAATATGTAAATCATGTATAGATGGTGGATTTACTTCCGTTATGATAGATGGATCAAAATATCCACTAGAGCAAAATATTGAATTAACAAAAAGAGTTGTTGATTATGCACATTCAAAGGGTGTTGTAGTTGAAGGAGAGCTTGGAAAGCTAGCTGGTGTAGAAGATGCAGTAAATGTAAGTGCTAAGGATGCTACTTATACAGTACCTGAAGAAGCTGTAAGATTTGTAAAGGAAACTGGAGTTGATTCTCTAGCAATTGCAATCGGGACTTCTCATGGAGCATATAAATTTAAAGGTGAACCAAGCTTAGATTTTGAAAGACTTGAAACAATTACAAAGCTCTTACCTAATTTCCCATTAGTATTACATGGTGCTTCAAGTGTTCCAAGAGAGTTTGTAGATTTATGTAATCAATATGGTGGTGCAGTTCCAGGAGCACAAGGAGTTCCAGAGGAAATGTTGAAAAAAGCTAGCAAGCTTGGAATATGCAAGATAAATATAGATACAGATTTAAGATTATCAATGACTGCAACAATAAGAAAAATATTTGCAGAAAATCCATCAGAATTTGACCCAAGAAAATACTTAGGACCAGCAAGAGATGCTATAAAAGAAATGGTTAGACATAAAATAGTAAATGTACTTGGTTCAGCAGGTAAGATATAGAAAAAAGGCTTGTAAACACAAGCCTTTTTTTATTCCTCTATATCTGGTGCATCTGTAATTGCACCTGTATCAGCATCAATAAATGCTAACCAATAACCGTAATCTCCTGGAATATCATTGTTCTTATACGACCAGTTTTTAAATCCTGTAACTCCCTTGTATGGCTGCTGATCTCTTGTAAACTTTCCTGGTAAGCCATATACAAATTTTAATATCTTACCATCCTTTTCGTAAATTCCAAATATATAATATCCATACTGTTTTAATAGTGTTTGACAGCTAGTAATATGATTTGCCATTGGATAAGGATAATATGTTGAAATGATTTGATTAAAATATGGTAAAAATCCTTTATATATGCTATTTTCATCGTATAAAACCTTCCACCATTTTATACTTCTTATATCATGTGCTAATGGTTTAATAGGCTCAAACTTCTCTAGTAAGTTATATAGATTTCTTTCATAATCACTTGAATATTTTTTTGCACCTTGCTTCTCAACATTCTCATCATTTATATCCTTTTGATAGTCTTTATATGTAATTCTATCGTACTGATAATCATATTGATTCACTTGATTTTCTTGTTTTTCATCACAACTTAAATCTTCATTTGTTTCATTATTAGGATTGTCTTGTTCGTGTATATGATTATCATCATCATCGTGTGATATATTACTAGATTGATCAGTATTCTCTTCTACTACATTTTCAGGCTCTTCATCTACCTCTTGTACTACAGCATCTACTTCATCCTCTAACAAATTATCTATTTGTGCTGTTTTTATAGGTGAAAAAATAGGAGCATACATATGTATCTTATCATTGATAACTATTCCACATATATTGTAGTTTTCAATAGGATCATCCTTTGAGTTTAGTATTATACTCTTTTGTAAGCGTCCTCTTCTTGAGTTTATAGGACCAATTTTTATTTTTTCTTTTTTATTTTTAAATAAATATACTTCACTTAAGGTTTTTCCATCGCCAAGGTTTTCTAGATTTACTGTTATAAATCCTCTGTTTCCTCTAAAATCAATTTTCACACAGCCTTTTCCCTTACACGACTTATCAACTGCTTCAAAGAACTTCATTACTCTATAATTTTTATTGTTATTCACAAAAAAACCCCCTATATATATTAACATTCGCATATCAATCTATTAATATATATGAGGGGTAATGTAGTTATATTCTTTGATTTTATAATATACTAAGTTTACCGTCTATCTACCTATATATTTCTTCAGCTAATTTAGCAAATTCATATATGGATAGCATCTCTGCTCTAATGCTTGGGTCTAAGCCTGCTCTTTCAATAGCATCTTTAATTTTTACTTTATCAATTCCTAAATTACTACTCAATGAATTGTGAATAGTTTTTCTTCTTTGTCCAAAGGCAGCTCTTATTACTGCAAATAATTTCTTTTCATCACTTACTTCAACTCTTGGTTTATCAAGAATGTCCATAGTGATTACAGCCGAATCAACCTTTGGTCTTGGCATAAATACTGTACTTGGCACAATTAAAGAAATACGTGAATTTGCTCGGTATTCAACAGCTAGGCTTATTGCTCCATAATCCTTGCTACCAGGCTTTGCACTTAATCTATGTGCAACCTCTTTTTGTACCATAACAGTTATACCAGATATATTGATTTTTTCTTCTAAAACCTTCATTATAATAGGTGTTGTTATATAGTAAGGTAAATTAGCAACAAGCTTAACCTTAAGGCCTTCAAACTCATCCTCAATCAACTTATTTACATCAACCTTCATGAAATCATCATAAATTATTTTTAAATTTTCATAACCAAGTGTATCAATATGAACAGGTCTTAAGCTTTTATCAATTTCTATTGCAACAACCTTTTTAGCCTTTTCACACAAGCCCTGTGTCAAGGTGCCAAAGCCTGGTCCTATTTCGATAACACCTGTATTGTCATCTATCCCTGCTGCTTCTACTATCTTATTTATGATATTTCCATCTATTATGAAGTTCTGACCTAAGCCCTTGCTAAATTCAAAGCCATGGCGTTCTAGTATTTCCTTCATGATTTTTGGAGAATATAATTTCTTTTCTTCCATAACTTATACCTCCTCTACACCTATAAATTTTTCTATTGCTTCTTCTAGCTCTTCTCTAGTTATTCCATAATTATTAAGCCTTTTTAAAAACTGCTTAGCACTGCAATATCCTATACCAAGCTCATCACCTAGCTTTTCACGTCTTTTTGAAGCATTGTCACTACCAACTAATTGATAGTATAACATATCCTCATTAGTGAATTCTGTTCTAGCATCTGCAATCTCTGCTCTAGCATTTTTTAAAGCTTCTCTTATGTCTTCAGGACTTGCATTTTCAACACCTAAATCATCCTTACCTCTTGCTTTATCTCTAGGAATATAAGCATGCTTACAGTTTTCAATCTGAGATGCAATCATATTTCTTATTTTTTTACCTGGAAAATCAGGATCAGTTAATATTATAACACCTCTATTTTCAGAAGCCTTTTTAATTATATCAATTGTTTTTTGAGTTAGGCCAAGTCCGCTTGTAGCAATTATTTCAGCATCAACTGCTCTTTTAACTGCAGATATATCGTCCTTGCCCTCTACAACTATTATTTCCTTTATAATATTAATTCACATCCCTTAATCCAAACAATTTTTTAAAGTTGGAGTTAGTTTGTCTAACCACCTCATCATACTCAATGCCTTTGCATCTAGCTATTTCTTCTGCAACATACCTAACATATGCAGGCTCATTTCTTTTACCTCTATTAGGTTCTGGAGCTAAATATGGAGCATCTGTCTCTATTAATAAATGCTCAAGAGGTATAGCATAGGCAACTCTTTTAGCAGCCTTTGAATTTTTAAATGTCAAAGGACCTGCTAATGATATCATAAATCCCATTTTTATAAATTCCTGTGCTAGTTCAACATCTCCTGAGTAGCAGTGCAAAATCCCTCTTACTCCACTATATAATTCTTCCTTCATTATATTATATATATCTGCATGAGCCTCTCTATCATGTACTATATATGGTAAATCAAGAGATTTTGCTAATCTAATCTGCTCACGGAACCATTTCTTTTGTAAGTCTCTTGGAGAATTATCATAGTGATAATCAAGTCCTATCTCACCAATAGCAAGAACCTTCTCATATTTTGACAATTCCTTATATGCATCTAGAGTTTCCTCCGTCATATCCTTTACATCATGTGGATGTGTTCCAATTGCAGCATATATCATGTTATATTTTTTTGCTAAATCAATTGACTCTTTTGATGATTCTAAATCAAATCCAATATTTAAAACTAATTCAACACCATTTTTTTCTAAATCCTTGATGAGGATATCTCTATCCTCTTCAAATCTTTCGTCATTTAAATGTGCGTGACTATCTATTAACATTTCACTTTTGTCCTTTCAATTTCTTATTACTATTATGCGTTTAATTCTGTCTTAGCTTTAATTTCTTCAAGCTTTTTAGCAGCATCAATTCTTGCGAATAGTATTTCTGGAGTTCCTACCTTGCTTCCAACTATTGTTCCATCAAATGAGCTTAATGAATCCCAGTCATTCTTTGTAGAATTAATTTGCTCAAATATTTTATCAGATGTTTCTGGTAAGAAAGGCTTTAATAAAGCTGCTGCAATACGAATAGACTCAAGTAAGTTATATAATACTGTTGCTAATCTATCCTTTTTACTTTCATCCTTACCTAAAACCCATGGAGCTGTCTCATCAACATATTTATTAGTTCTTCTTAATAAATTGAAGATTTCATCAATTGCATCTGCAACCTTTAATTCATCCATTTTAAGCTCAACTCTTTTTGGTGTTTCAAGTGCTAAAGCTATTAGTTCATCATCAACAGCTTCCTTTGCAACAGGTGCTAATATTTCACCACCAAAATATTTATTAACCATTGTAACTGTTCTATTTACAAGGTTTCCAAGTATATTAGCTAAATCAGAATTAATTCTTTCTATTAATAGCTCATAGCTTAATATTCCATCATTTGCAAATGGCATTTCATGTAGCACATAGTATCTAACAGCATCTACGCCAAAGAAGTCAACTAGGTCATCAGCATAAATAACATTTCCTTTAGATTTACTCATCTTTCCTTCTCCAACTAATAGCCAAGGATGACCAAATACCTGCTTAGGTAATTCTTCACCTAATGCCATTAATAGTATTGGCCAGTAAAGTGTGTGGAATCTTAATATATCCTTACCTATTAAATGTACATCTGCAGGCCAATATTTCTTGTATAAATCACTATGATTTCCATTTATATCATATCCTAAGAAGGTGATATAATTACTTAGTGCATCTATCCAAACATAAATAACATGCTTATCATCAAATGTAACAGGAACTCCCCAATTAAATGATGTTCTTGATACACACAAATCTTGAAGACCAGGCTTTAAGAAATTGTTTATCATTTCATTTTTACGTGATTCTGGTTGAATAAAGCTAGGGTTATCCTCTATATGCTTAATTAATCTATCAGTATATTTACTAAGCTTAAAGAAGTATGCTTCTTCCTTTGCCTTTGTTACAGGTGCCCCACAATCAGGACATTTTCCATCCACTAGTTGACCTTCAGTAAAGAAGGATTCACAAGGAGTACAGTATAGTCCTTCATACTCTCCCTTATATATATCACCTTGATCATAAAGCTTTTTAAATATTTGTTGTACTACCTTTTTATGCTCTGGATCACTTGTTCTAACAAATTTATCATAGCTTGTATTCATTATATCCCAAATTCTTTTAATTTCTCCAGCTACCTCGTCAACAAATTGTTGAGGAGTTTTTCCAGCAGCCTCTGCTTTATCTTGTATCTTTTGGCCATGCTCATCAGTTCCAGTTTGGAAATACACATCATAGCCATTTAATTTTTTAAATCTTGCTATACTATCTGCAAGTACTATCTCATAAGTATTACCAATATGAGGTTTACCAGATGTATATGCAATTGCCGTTGTAATATAGTATTTACCCTTATTCATAATAAAATCTCCTATCTATTCTAATATTTTTTATTCTAATTAAAAAATCTCCTAATCCAAAAGGATTAAGAGACGAATTTATCGTGTTACCACTCTTATTTATATAAATCTCACGATTTATACCTCAACAGGTTCTCTAGTTTTATATAAACCTAGGTGCTTTAGGACAAAACCCCCAATGTTTGAAATAAACCGTAGGTTTTATGCAAACTATGTAAACCTTCTGTAATATAACGGTTACAACCGTAACATCTTAAAATATTCAGATGCTAAGCTCCAAGGCCATCTTCTTTTTAAACTCTACCGCTGATTTTCACCACACACAGCTCTCTAAGGGCTTTATTTAAAAATACTCTTCTCTTCATAGCTTTTAATTATTTTACGTATTTAATACTACAACTATACAAAAATAATCTTATTTTGTCAATACAATTTTAAATCATTAATTTAAAATAAAAATTGCAACATTAATTGTCCGCTTTTTTAAAATAATATTATAGTGTATCATGTTATTGAAATTAAGTCTTTTATTTTCAACTAGTACAATGAAGTCTGACGTAGTAAGACTTCATTGTACTAGTTGACGACTTTTTCCTATCATACTTTTTCATATGCTTCTCTTGCTGATTTATATCCTAGTATTCTTCTTGGATAGTTGTTTATCCAATCTTCTATCTTTTTAATTTCCTTTTCTCCAT
>JBPOHM010000077.1:0-1765 GCA_052035585.1 Bacillota bacterium | reverse complement strand
ATACTCAAAATCTAATAGCTTCATTTCTGAAACTCTTTCAATAATTTCCTTGCAAAATACAACTTCACTTGTTGAATAGTTCCACTTTTCTGCTCCTGGTTCAAATTCAAGCTCTTCGTTACCTATTAGCTTAAACACTTCTTCAAAGGAATAGCCTTTTGTGGACATTTTTGTTTCTTTTAATAAACGCTCTTTTTCATCGAGTTTATTATGCTTTTCATCGTTTTTTAATTCAGGCATTATTTTTCCATAGAAATAATCACGAATACCTGACTCACCTTGTAATAAATGAGCTATCTTAATTTTATTCGCATGTGTATATTCTGGAATATATTTATCAAGCGTATCACTTAGCTTTATTTTCTTCATATCAATAAGCTTTAATAAAGATAAGCTTATTAAAAAACGCGCTGAACCACTAAATAAATATGTTGATTCTTCATTTATTTTTTCGCTAGCTTCTCTATTTGCAAAGCCGAAAAAATTTCTTTGTACACGCTCTCCTTCATAATATAAGGCGAAAGCACCAGAGCTATCCCATTTATTAGCAATGCTCTCAATATCTATTTTATACTTACTCAAGTTTTATCACTCCTATTTTTATGTGATTTTTATATCTTGCTTTTAAATCTCCAATATATATTGTATTTTACTTTTAAAAATGTAATTTATATTCATTTTATGTAATTGTTCTTCTATTATATCTGGCATATTACCCTCATTTCACATAAGATTTTTTACTATCTCTATAACTAACTCTGATGCTTTATTTGCTGCTATTAACTCGAAATTATTATAGTCATCAGTCGCATTATCATCAGCAGTATCAGATATACATCTTATAACTACAAATGGAACTTGGTTTATGTATGCAGTATGTGCTATACTAGCTCCCTCCATCTCTACACATAAAGCATTAAATCTTTCACATAAAGCATCCTTCTTTGCTTTGTCAGCTATAAAATCATCACCTGTTATTATAGTACCAGTATGTAAAGTTTCATCATCCTTTATCGCTTCTTTAACATAATTTATCAAATTTTCATCAGCAATAAAGTATTCTTGATATGGATAACATGTCTTTAGTTGTTCTTTTCTTACATCATAATATGTTAAATCCTTTGAAACAACTATATCTAGATGCTTAACATCGCATGACATGCTTCCTGCTATTCCGGTATTGATAATATAGTTCACTTCAAACTTATCTATCATTATTTGTGTAAATATGGCAGCATTAACCTTTCCAATACCACATACACAAGCTACTACTTCCACATCATTAATATATCCTGTTGAATATGTTATACCCTTTATTGTGTGATTTTGTATCTTGTCCATCCTTTGCTTAATATTCTCAAGCTCTAAATGCATCGCTGAAATTATTCCTATTTTAATCATATAGTTCACCTTTATTTTTTCTTTCCTTTTCATTTCCGTGTTTAAAGTGACCTGTTGCTTTTGCCATTATTAATTGTTCTTCAAAGGAATCAGCGGCTTCGATATTACTTATAAAATCTTCAGATTTCTTACTGCTAAGCGTAGTAACATGCTTTCCATTCCAATATATAAAGACCTTTTTATCCTTTGTAATCTTATATGTAAACACTTCATTATCATGTTTAGTTCTTTTATCTATGTAATTATTAGATAATTTAAGTATTCCTGCACAATGTGAAATCTGAGTAAATTCAGCATTTGGAAATGATTCCTTTATATCTTCAAATACTAAGTAAAATTCCTCATCATCCCATCCATCTCCACA
>JBPOHM010000369.1:0-6083 GCA_052035585.1 Bacillota bacterium | reverse complement strand
TTTTTATCAAAGACAATTTTAAAAGGTATATCCTCTACATTTTCACTAGAGCTACCACCCTATAGGGTTCCTAAGATAGGTAGAGTGCTATATTCATCTATTATTGACAGAACGATATTTGTTCTTTCAAGAGCAGTTGTTATAGCTGCACCTGCTGGTGCAATCATATGGCTTTTATCAAATATAAACATACAAGGAACAAACATAATAAATATTATTGCTAACTTCTTAGACCCATTTGCAAAGCTTATAGGACTTGATGGTTTCATTCTAATGGCATTTATTATAGGTATTCCTGCAAATGAGATAGTACTACCTGTTCTATTGATGTCATATCTATCAACTGGTAAGCTAATAGAATTTGATGATATTAATGGACTTAAAACTATTTTAATTGACAATGGTTGGACCTATCTAACTGCTTTAAACACCATGCTATTTAGTCTGTTACACTGGCCATGCTCAACTACTCTATTAACTATAAAAAAAGAAACTGGAAGCTGGAAATGGACTATAATTTCATTTATAATTCCAACTACTATCGCTATAGCTATTTGTTTTGTAACAACACTTATTTATAATTTGATATTTTAAAAGCCAGAGAAAAATTTTCTCTGGCTTAAATTATTATCATTTAAAAATCACTAGATAAAACAAATCCTCCGTTTTATCTTCCTTAATTTAAGACCTCTGGAAAAACGGGGAAGAAAACAAATCCTCCGTTTTCTTCCCCGTTTCTTCCCAAAAGTAGTTTAAGTTTATTTTATAAACTTAAACTACTTTGATGCCTTAACCTTAATCCATAAATCTGTTAGCTTTTCCTTTAACACTTCATTATGTTTGAAAACTTCATCCTTTTCATAGCCTGATCTTGGTAGGTAGGCTTCATTTCCGTAGTATTCTCCACCCTCTGCTATCATCTCTTCTAATACTTGTTTATTGTTTGATGCATATCCAACAGTTAATGTATTATCTAAAGAAGCCTCATATGTTAATACATAATTTATAAATTCATGTGCTAATCTTGGAGCTTTAGCGTTTTTAGGTATTACCATTGCATCACTCCAGATATTTGTTCCCTCAAGTGGCATGAAAAAGCTCATATCTTCATTCTTACTTATTATATATGCCGCATCTCCGCTGTATACAACAGCCATATCTTTTAAACCATTAACCATGTTGTCTATAACCTCATCAGTTACATAAACTGGGTCCATTGTATCATTTAATTCCTTAAGCCATTCAAATGCTGCATTAATTTCAGCTTCATTTTCAGTATTTGCAGAATACCCTAGTGCTTTAAATGCAACCATAAATGAGTCTCTCTCTGAATCATACATATATATTCTATCCTTGTATTTAGGATTTTTCAATATATTGTAGCCTTCTTTTTCTAAATCACTTAATGATACATTGTTATGATTATATACAATACCAACACTACCCCATAGATATGGAACAGAATAATCATTGTTTGGGTCATATGGAAGTCCAACAACACCTTCGTATAAATTACTCATATTAGGTATTAAGCTTTTATCCAATTTTGACAATCTATCTTCAAGTATTAGTCTTTCTATCATATAATCAGAAGGAACTAATATATCATATTCATCTCCAGTTTGAAGCTTAGTGTACATCATTTCATTTGATTCAAATAAATCATATATAACCTTTACACCAAATTGCTTCTCGAAGTTCTTTATTACATTTTCACCGATGTATTCACCAGTATTGAATATTTTTAATGTGTCAGAGCCATATTTTTCTATAGCTTCTTTGCTCTTACTATTTCCTGCACATCCTGTTAATGCTGAAAACGCAAGAACTGTTACTAATAAGATTGATAATATTTTTTTCATTTAGACCTCCATTTTTCCTTTTACTTTTCTTAATAATTTTCTTTCTTTTATTATTGGAATCACATTTACTATTAATAGTACAAATGTTATAATTACAATCATTATTGTTGAAACTGCATTGATTGATGGGTTTATACGTTTTGACATTGCATAAACTAATATTGAAATATTGCTTACACCATTACCTGTTACAAAGTATGATATTATAAAGTCATCAAATGACATTGTAAAGGCTATCAATGCACCTGAAATTATTCCTGGCATTATTTGTGGTACTATAACCTTGATTAGTGCTTGCCAAGGTGTTGCTCCTAGATCTAATGCTGCATCAGCTAAATTAGGATCTAATGAACGCAGCTTTGGCGTTATACTTAGCATAACATAAGGAATACAAAACATTACGTGTGATATCAACAGAGTTCCAAAGCCCTTGTTAATGTTAAGAGCTGTAAAGAACATTAATAGTCCTATAGCTGTAACAATTTCAGGGTTCATAATAGGAATATCATTAATTTGCTCTACTACATTTCTAATTACCTTTTTAGAGCTCGAAAGACCAATTGCTGATATTGTTCCAACAACAGTTGAAATAATCGTAGCTAGGACTGCTATAACAATAGTATTTACAATTGATTCCATCATAACTCTATCGTTAAACATTTTTTCATACCATTGTAAAGAAACTCCGGTAAAATTTGTCAATGACCTAGATTCATTAAACGAAAATACGATTATATATACAATAGGAGCATAAAAAAACATAAACAAAAGCCCTAAATATATTTTTGATAGTATTTTATTTGATTTCTTCATTTATGCATCACTCCTTGCTGTTGGATTTTTATCTATCTTCTTAGTTATATACATAGAAATCATTATTATAACTGCCATTATCATTGAAATTGCACTTCCAAAGTTCCAATTTCCTGACTTTATGAACTGATCCTCTATAACATTACCTATTAGCACATATTGTCCTCCACCGAGAAACTTCGGTATAAAAAAGCTTGATGCTGCTGGTAAAAATACAAGTGTTATACCACTAACAACACCTGGCATTGATAATGGAAGAGTTATTCTTAAAAATGTTTGTAGCTTATTAGCACCCAAATCATTTGCTGCCTCTAAATAACTTTTGTCCATCTTAGTCAAGGCTGTATATATTTGTAAAATCATAAATGGAATAAAGTTATAAACCATACCGAGTATAACTGCAAAATCAGTATGAAGCATTTTTAATGGTCCTATGCCAATAAATGATAATAATGAATTTATTACTCCATTATCCTGTAAAATTCCCATCCATGCATATGTTCTTACAAGCATATTTATCCATGTTGGTAGAGTTACAATTAATACAAGAATCATTTTATTTTTTTCATTAGAATTTGCAATTATATATGCAGCTGGGTAACCAAGCAAAACACAAATTATTGTTGTAATTATAGCAATTTTAAATGATTGCTCTAAAACCTTTAAAAAAACTACATCACTAAAAAACTTAGCGAAATTTTCAAATGTAAATTTAATTGTTATAACATTATTGCCGGCCTTTGTAAAGGCATATAGTAATATTAATAACATTGGAACTACAATGATAATTGATATCCATAATATATATGGATAAGCCATCCTATTGAATTGCTTCATTTTTACCTCCAAGCTCCATTTTTAGACATTATATGAATATCCTCAGGATAGAACATTAGTCCAACTTCAGCACCTTCCTCAGCCTTATCTGTTGTATCTATCGTATATTGATAACCCTCAGTCTTAAATGTTACATTATAAACACCTGGTACAATATTGTCAGCATCAAAATCATAAACAACATCTGTTATTTCAACATTCGTACCTGTTTCAAGATCCCAAGCTGAAGCATTAGCCCATGTTTTTAAATCAGTCTCAAGAGCTATACTTTCTTTAATTTCATCAACAGTTTTAAAGAAATTAACAGCAAAGATTTCCTCTTGATATTCTTTATTTACTACTCTGTTTTCATCCTCAACTATCATATTAACAGTAACACTAGTTCCATTATGTGTAGAGAATGTAACAGGATAAGTTCCATTTTCAGGTTTAATATCATATTCTATTTTACTTATTGATACCCACTCATCTGTATCAGGGTTCCATGCCTTAGCATCTGCTCTTGCAATAATATCAGCATCAGTTAACTTCATAACATCTTCTATATCTAAATAGAAGTCATTTGCACTCATTTTTTCATTAGCCTTTTCATTTACAACTGGCTTCTCTTCTGAAACATGCATCTTAACTGTTATACTTGTACCAGATTTTGTTTCAACAACTATTTCATAATGAACACCCTTAAATAATACAGATTTAACAATTCCCTTTAATTTTCCTTCTTCTTTTTTAACTATATCTATATCCTCAGGTCTAATTATTACATCAACCTTTTCATTTTCATCAAAACCATAATCAACACACTTAAACTTCTTATCCTCAAACATAACCTCATAGTCTTTAATCATAACACCATCGATTATATTACTTTCACCTATAAAGTTTGCAACATAGGCATTAATAGGCTCATTATAAATATCTGTTGGAGTTCCAATTTGTTGAATTCTACCTTTATTCATTACAACTATAGTATCTGACATTGTCAATGCCTCTTCTTGATCATGTGTAACATATATAAAAGTAATTCCAACCTCTTTTTGGATTTTCTTAAGCTCATGCTGCATTTCTTTTCTTAGCTTTAGGTCAAGAGCTCCCAGAGGCTCATCAAGTAAAAGCACCTTTGGCTCATTAACTAGTGCCCTTGCAATAGCAACTCTTTGCTGCTGTCCTCCAGACATCTCAGTAATACTTCTTTTACCAAAGTCCTCTAATCCAACTAGCTTGAGCATACGATTAACCTTTTGTTCAATAATATCCTTTGCTTCTTTTTTAATTTTCAAGCCAAAGGCTATATTATCATATACATTCATATGAGGGAAAAGTGCATATTTTTGAAATACTGTGTTAATTTCTCTTTTATATGGTGGTAAATCTCCAATATCTTTACCATCAAATATAATATGTCCCTCACTAGGAGTTAAAAATCCACCAATTATCCTTAAAAGAGTTGTTTTTCCACAGCCACTAGGTCCAAGTAATGTTAAAAACTCATTTTCTTTAATATATAAATTTATATTATCTAAAACTATGTCTCCATTAAAATTTTTAGATACATTTTTTAGTTCAATAATTTTTTCACTCATCGCTTTTTACCTATGCACCTATCAATATAAATGTATAAGTTCGGTGCTCATCCTTTCATTATTATCATATAATCTCGCTTATTTACAATGTTAGAAATTAGGAGGTGTACTCACCCAAAGTATTCTACACACATTTTTTCCAGTATTTTCAATATAATGGTCTTTATTAGTCTTAAAGTAAAATGACTCTCCTTTTTTCACTTTATATTGTTCGTTTCCATAATGTAGCACTATGCTTCCAGATAGCACATAACCAAACTCCTCACCTTCATGAGGTGGATCTAATTTAGTTTTTCCATAGCTATCAAGCTCTACAAGTATAGGCTCCATTTTATTCTTTTGTGCATTTGGCACAATCCAATTTATTGTATAATTGTCATCAGTTTCTTTGACAAATACATCTTCTTCTTTAAATACTATTTTATCCTCAGTTTCTTCATTAAAAAACTTAGCAAGGTCTGTTCCTAAGCATTCCAATATATCAACAAGTGTTGCTATTGATGGTGAGGTTAAATCTCTTTCTAGCTGTGATATATACCCTTTTGTCAATTCGCACCTATCAGCTAATTCTTCTTGAGTCAAAAACTTAGCTACTCTAAGCCTTTTGATTTTATCCCCTATATTCATAGTAAAGAATTCCTTTCTTTTAGTACATTCTTCTATCTAAAATTAATCATATAGCTTTTCATCTATTGATTATAATTAACTTAGTATTGCTTATAAAATTTACTATAAATTGCATTTTTAAATGTTTTAATATTAAACTCAAAGTTTATTATTATTAAACTTTGATGCCAGAAATTATTATACATATGTGCAATCATAATGTCAATATTAATTTTTAAGATTTTTTAAAAAATTATTTATAATAATTACAGACACTAAGTTTAAAGTTTAAATATACTAAACTTTTTTATAAAAAAATAATAATTTTTATAAATGATTTTTTTCTAAGAAACCACTAAGCCTTAATATAAAAAGATTTTTA
>JBPOHM010000237.1:0-3370 GCA_052035585.1 Bacillota bacterium | reverse complement strand
GTTTGTTGATAAGTGTGTTTACAAAATAAAGACAAATTAATATAAGTATTCAAATTTAAATATCTTTAATGTTTATAAATAAATAGCACAATTGTTGATAAAGTTTATTTTTCAATATTGTTGATATATTTTTATCCACAATCGGGTTTTTGAAATTTTAGGAGGGGACAAGCTTGGAATTAAATGAAATATGGAGCGAAGTTTTAAAAATTCTTAGGGAGGATGTACATAAGGTTGCTTTTAGTACTTGGTATGAGCCATTAAAAATAATTGCTTATCATAATAACACTGTATATCTTGAAACAGCTAATGAATTTTTTAGAAACATGGTCAGTCAAAGACATCATTCTTTATTAAAGAATGCATTTGAGTATGTCTTGAAACAGGAAACAGAATTAGTTTTTACTATTCCTGGTGATAATGTAGAGCAAATGATTAAAAATAAACAATCTACTTTAAATCAAGAATTTCCTGATGAAGAGATGCTTTCAAATAGAAAATTAAATATAAAATATAAATTTGATAATTTCATCGTTGGAAATGGTAATAGATTTGCTCATGCTGCTTCTTTGGCAGTTGCTGAAGCTCCGGCTGTTACTTATAATCCACTATATCTATACGGTGGAGTTGGACTTGGAAAGACTCACTTAATGCATGCAATAGGCCATTATATATTAGATTTTAATCCAGATGCTAAGGTGCTCTACGTTACAAGTGAAAAATTCATGAATGATCTTATTAATTCAATTCAAAATAGAACTACAGAGGCATTTAGAAATAAATATAGAGAGATAGATGTTTTATTAATAGATGATATTCAATTTATAGCAGGTAAGGAAAGTACACAGGAAGAGTTTTTCCATACCTTCAATGCATTACATGAGGCTAATAAGCAAATAATAATATCAAGTGATAATCCACCTAGTGAGATTCCAACGCTTGAGGATAGATTACGTTCAAGATTCGAATGGGGGTTAATAGCTGATATACAAGCTCCTGATTATGAAACAAGAGTTGCAATATTAAGAAAAAAAGCAGAAATTGAAAAATATAATGTTCCAGATGAGGTTATTACTTATATAGCTCAAAATATTCAATCAAATATAAGAAAGCTAGAAGGTGCATTAATTAGATTAGTTGCTTATTCTTCTTTATATAATAAGGAAATAAATGTTGAGTTAGCACAAGAGGCCTTGAAAAATATAGTTTCTGCTAATAAAAAGGTAACTATAAAGGAAATACAAGATGCTGTTTCAAACTTCTATAATGTATCCTTAACTGAATTAAAATCTAAGGCAAAAAGTAAAAATATAGCTTATCCAAGACAAATAGCTATGTACATTGCAAAAACATTAACTGATGAAAGCTTCCCTAGTATAGGAAATACTTTTGGTGGAAGAGATCATTCTACAGTTATTCATGCTTATAATAAAATAAAAGAAGAAATTGAAACTAACTCTGAATTAAAGAAGGCTATTGATGACATTATAGCAATGATAAATAATTAATTATAAACAATGTATTGTTTATTTACTGTTGATATATTGTTAATAATTTTATAACAAATTTTGTATGTAAATTTTTGTTAAAGTATAATTTACATCTTAGTCAACAATCATATAATGAAATTATTGTGTTTTATTAAAGCTTATATAAGTTATTAACAAATTAACAGTCCCTATTACTAATGCTACTAATTTTTTATTATTGTTTTATATAAAGCACATGCATCCACAAACATAGTAAAACTAAATTTCTTTTCTTAATAACTTAGTTTTACATTTGAAAATTATTAATTTAAAAGGAGTAAATATATGAAAGTAACTATAAGTCAAAAAGAATTAAGCAAAGCTATAAATATTGTGCAAAAAGCTGTAACATCAAAAACTCCAATGCCTATTTTAAATGGTATATTAATTGAATCCATTGATAATAGATTATATTTTACCGCTACAGATTTAGAGCTTGGTATAAAGACATATGTTGATTGTGATGTTATAGAAGAAGGTTCTATTGTAGTTCAATCAAGACTTTTAGGAGAATTTGTAAGAAAATTATCTTCAAATGCATCAGTCACTATTACTACAGATGATAAATATAGAATGGAAATTAAGTGCTTAAATTCAGATTTTAATATGTCTGGTGAATGTGCTATTGAATATCCAACAAATACATTTGAAAACGACGGTACAAAATTTAGTATTAATTCTGAAATATTAAAAAGATTAATAAAATATACTTCATTTGCTGTTTCTCAGGATGTTATGAAGCCTGTATTTACAGGATGCTTATTTGAAATTAAAAATAATGAATGCTTCTTTGTAGCACTTGATGGACACAGAATGGCTGTAAAAAGTGAGGCATTAAATTTAAATTTAGATGAAGAAATTTCAACAATCATACCTTCTAAGACCTTAAATGAAATTATAAAGGTACTTGATGAAGAGGATTGTGATATAGAAATTATTCTTTCAAAGAGTCATATTTCCTTTAATATTGGAAATACTACTATAATTTCAAATCTATTAGAAGGAAAATTCATAGATTATAAGGGATTATTAAAGGATGAATTCTTTACAAAGATTAAGGTAAATACATCTGAATTTAGAGAAAGTGTTGAAAGAGCAGCGTTACTTGCTAAAGAGGATAGAAATAATATAGTTATATTTAATATAAAAGAAAACACAATACAAATAAATGCAGTATCAGATATTGGTAAAGCAGAAGAATTTATAATTTTAAAGAGTGTAGAAGGATCAGATATAAGAATAGGATTTAATCCAAAATATATAGTTGAGGTTCTTCGTATAATAGACTCTGAAGAAATAGAAATTAACTTTTTAGGAATAATGAATCCTTGCTTTATAAAGGAATCAGAAAATGAAAGCTTCAAATATATGGTAATGCCAGTTAGAACAAATTAAAAAAGGGAGTATATAAATTATACATGGAAAAAATATATATAAATACCGAATTTATAAAGCTTGATCAATTTTTAAAATATGCAAATGCTGTTGAAAGTGGTGGTGTTGCAAAGCTTGTTATAAATGATGGTTTAGTTAAGGTTAATGGTGAGATTTGTACTCAAAGGGGTAAAAAATTAAGAGCTAATGATGTTGTAGAATTTGAAAAATTAAAATTTGTTATTTGCCAAGAATAAAATAAATTAAAATTCAATATTTAACAGAAAGGAATTATTATTAATGTGATAGTTAAAAGCATAAAATTAAAGAATTTCAGAAATTTTGAAGAATTAAATATTGAATTAAATGATGTTTTAAATATATTTATTGGAGATAATGGACAGGGAAAAACAAATTTATTAGAATCTATTTATCTTTGCTCTATAGGAAAAACCTTTAAACTAAAT
>JBPOHM010000018.1:0-1796 GCA_052035585.1 Bacillota bacterium | reverse complement strand
TTATAGGAGATTATGGAGCATATAAAAGCCTAGATGAGTTATTACAAATCTATTTAGGAATAAGTAAAAAACCTATTGACTTTGAAATAGCTACCGAAAAAGAAATTAAAGAGCATTGTCTTGAAGATTTAGTTAATACAGAACTATTATATAATAAATTTAATAAAATAATATGAATGACATTCAAAACAAAGTAATAACAATTACAAGTGTAGAAACAAAATCTACAACAAGTGGAAAGGTTATGTTAAAAATAAAAGACCAAAAAAACCTTTCTTATCAAATATGGAAAAATAAACAAGATGGAAGTGAGAGTGTAGCTTATCAAGGTTATGAAAAACTAGGAGAGCCAGTTGGTCAAAATGTAGAAATAGCCTATAAAGAAGATACTGGAGATTATAATGGTAAACCAGTCACATATAGAACTATTGTGGCTATTAAGCCAAGTGGGCAACCAGTTAGCAAGGCTAACACAATGGTTAAAAATCAAATGAAAGAAGAAGCTGAAAAGTCAGATGAAGCTAAATGGAATAAAATTAACGAAGAAAAAGAAAAATCAATGCGTTGGATGAATGCTCTTAATAACGCTACATTATTAGTTGCTAATGGAAAATTAGAATTTAAAGAGCTTAAACACTATGCTAACCTTATTTATCAAATGAAACCATTAGATAGTAAACCAGATAACACAGAAATATTAAAAGCAGAAGATTTAGGGGAAGTTATGGAAGATGAGTTAAGGGTAGACCAAATTCCTTTTTAGTCCCCTTATAGTATTTAGCAGTTTTGCGTAATTCTGCTAGACATTATTAAGAAGATTATATGAAAAGAAAACTAAAAATAGTTATTAACTCTATATTAGCCATTTTAATATTTATCTTACTGGGCTCTGTATGGCTCTGTATGGAAAAATATGATGAGAAAGGTATATTTAGTCATTTTGATAGTCAAAACGCCACCACGAGCCAATTAAGTGCCAATAACAGGCTTCCACAGCATAACAACGCAACCATTACAGAAGCTATCATAAACTACTCAATAGATAATAACATAAATTACGAAATTAGTCTACGAATAGCAGATTGTGAGAGTAAAATGGGAAAGTATAAGATAAATTTTGAAGGTAGTAGTGCTTATGGTATTTATCAGTTTATGCCCAGAACATTTAATGCTTATTGTCAAGGAAGTATAGAAAATGATATTGACCAAATAAGATGTTTTACTAAATTATATAATAAATACCCAAATTGGTGGGTTTGTCAATAATATGAGAGAAATAAAATTTAGAGCTTGGGGCAAGAACTCAAAAGAGTTTTTACAAGACAAAAATGGTTATGGATTAACCTTAAAAGAAATACAAAATATATCAGATATTGACTTATGGGAATTCCAACAATTCACAGGACTTAAAGATAAAAATGGAAAAGATATTTATGAGGGGGATATTATAGAGTTTACTGATAAATGGGAATGGTATCGTGGTCAGTATGCTATTAAAATGTTGTTTGCTGATAAAGAGGAAAAGGAGATATTAAAAAAACAATATGATAATGAGCCTATGGAAAGAAGGGTTGTTGAGTTAGAAACTTTTGATGGTATCAATTTTAGTAAATACGATTTAGAACAGGGAAGATGGGAAGTAATAGGAAACATTTTTGAAAATCCAGATTTAATTAAATAATTATGCCAAAAAATAAAAAAACACTAAAAGATAAACTATGGAAGATATTCTCTCAATATATAAGATTAAGAGATGCTGAATGGAATGGCAATACTCCCTGTATATCTTGTGGTAA
>JBPOHM010000215.1:0-2129 GCA_052035585.1 Bacillota bacterium | reverse complement strand
AAATATAAATAGTGAATTAGCGAAGAGTTTTAATGAAAAATCTTCGCTAATTTGCTTTTATATTAATTTTTCAGTAGTAAATGTATTTTCGAGTACAGTCCAATTTTGAGGAAAGGCTGACATAAGTGTCCAATAGAATATTCCTGCTAAATCATATTTTTCTACTAGCTCTAACTTTGCAGCAATACTTCTAGCATCCTCAAACCATACCTCATGCTCTATACCTTCCTCATCAAAGTAACGAAAAAATGGTGCCTGAGCTGTTTCATCAAACTGAATATTTGCTCCATATTGTCTTGCTAATTCTATAGCCTCTACATTTGATATAACACTTGCCTTTGTTCCTTTAACATGAGGCAAGATCCAGTTGTATCCATAATTAGGTATTCCCATTAAAATCTTATTATTATCTATTTGTGTTAATGCATATTGAACAACTCTTTCAACGTTATTAACTGGAGCAACTGCCATTGGAGGACTAAGAGTAAAGCCCCACTCATAGGTCATAAGAAGTACATTGTCAACTATCTCTCCAATAATCTTATAATCATGCGATTCATATAGAATTCCCTTTTGATCACTGCTTATTTTTGGTGCTAAAGCCGCAGTCACAAGATAACCTTCAGCTCTTAATGCTTCTGTTAGCCTTCTAATAAAGCTCTCATATTTTGCCTTATCCTCTGGATAGACATATTCAAAGTCTATATCTACACCAAAATAATTTTTTGCTTTTAATACATCTAGTATATTATTAATAAGCAAATCTTGTATATTTTCACTATTTACAATATTTCTAATAATATCACTACTAAAAGCTGCTCCAGGCTGTAAATTTGTTAGTACCATAAGTGAAGCTACTTGATTATCTGTTGCAAGGTTGATTAATTCTTCATCGTTTATGTATATTAAATTTCCATCTTCAGTTACCATATAATTGAATATGTTTATTGCACTTAAATATGATAATGTGCTAAGAAGTAAATTTCTATTTATATGAGGATAAACATATCCAAAAACAAGTATCTGCCTTTTATCCTTAACAATATCCTCATCCTCTGTTACAACAATGCTTTGCCCTATTACTAGTTGTGATGGATCTAGAAGCCCATTATCCTCTATTAAACGCAAGGGGGTTGTATCATACATATTTGCTATAGTATAGATAGTGTCTCCTGGATTAACAACATGTATTATCAATATTACTCAGTCCTTTCTTTATCCTTTATACTTGCATATTATGAAAAGATTATTTATTTTGATACAAAAATAATTGTAATTAATTATATGTTTGTAGTATAATATAAAAAATATAATTTTTTAAGGAATAGGGGAGACTATATATGAACTACATCATATGTATTTTAATAGGATATTTTCTTGGAAATATAAACGCTGCTTATATTATTAGCAATTTGAAAGGTTTTGACATTAGAACAGTTGGTTCTAATAACGCAGGAGCTTCTAATGCTACTATTGTAATGGGTTGGAAGGTAGGTATTTTAGTTGGTTTAATAGATATACTTAAAGCCTTCATAGCTGTTGTAGTAGCTAAAGCAATTTTCCCAAATTTTGAGCTTGCAGCTATAATTGCTGGAACCTCATGTGTAGTTGGACATATCTTTCCTATTTTTATGCGTTTTAAGGGTGGAAAGGGACTTGCTTCTTATTTAGGAATGCTGTTAGCAATTGATTGGAGATTATTTATTGGTTTTGGTTTATTAATAATTCTAATAACTTTAATTACAAATTATATAGCCCTAGCAACCTTAGCTACAGTTACGATATATCCTATTTATCTGATATTTATTAAGAATAGCATTATATCTCTAGTTATACTAACAGTAATCGCTATAATAATATATTATAAGCATATTACTAATATAAAAAGAATTATGACAGGTCAAGAGGTTGGCTTAAGAAAAATTAAACATTTTAAAAAAAATCTTGATTAACTTTATAAATAACTAAAAATACACAAAAGGCAAGAGAATTATCTCTTGCCTCAGACTGTTGACAAAGTCATAATATTAAATAACAAAAATTACGAAAAATTAACAATAAATCGTTGAAAAATCATCGATTTATTGTTTTTTTTATGGTATAATATGATTAGAAAATATATTGGAGGA